>NZ_JBFTPV010000005.1:0-147403 GCF_056398665.1 Pseudarthrobacter sp. 01T43
ACGCCAATGAGCTAAACCCACACCCCAACATGGCCAACGCCGCCGAATACCCGGTGGGCAGATCTGGTGGCCATGAGTGGGCAGTATTCATGGCCACCAGCGGGCATTTTTGCTGGCCGCCTATGGGCACAAACTATTGGCCATTGACATCTAGTTGCGGCCGCGTGAACGAGGCCTCGAACCCGGCCGCCTTTATCTGGATGTCTTTGTCCCCATTGATCAGTTTCCGAAGCTGCGGTTCGAGCCTGGTGAACACAAAAATCAGGACGGCCGGCCAGATTAAGACGCCAATCAAGCCGCCGATGGCCGATAGGAGACTGCTGGTCTGATCAGCCGACATCATTCCTCCCGAAACCGGTGCGCAGTTTTCTCTTCAAGAATCCAGACCGCACTGTGTTAATCGAATCCGCCTGCCCGTCGGCCATGCGAGCCCGGCCGGGATACTGTGACACTGATCGGCACCTAATGTGAGCGCCAACGGATATCGGCGTCCTTGTCGCTTGGGGTGTGTCCACCAGGGAGGGGGGCAATGTGGGCCACTCGTCGCTCACACAATCCCGCAGCTGGCGCTGGGCCTGGCGCCAATACCTCGCACCTTCATCGGAACCTGGCTGACAATATCCTCGAGGATAAGGCCCCACAGACATCGCCGGATTGCGCCGCTATATCCGGTTCTGAGTGCCACGATAGGTTATGGACGAGATCATCCCATCGAGCCCGTCCAGGTGACCCTGGCACAACACAACCTGCGCTCGACGCTGAGCCAACACACTGAACGCGGTCTTTACACCGGGTCCGGCTGTACACATCCCAGACGGTCGTCCCAACAGACCCACGCCCTGCCCGCGTGGCTGCCCCAACGGCGCTCCTCGGTGATCCTTGTGATCACTGATCTTATGGGGTGGCCCCGTGGGTTCCCGTGATCAGGATGCCCTGCCCGGCTATGGTGAGGGTGTTGCCGGTTACCGTCACTTTTGCATCGGTGTTGATTGCTTTGGTTAGGAGATAGTCCTGTGCGGTTATTGCCGGCGGGCAGCCTCGGAGGGTGGTGTCTGCGCCGGTGATCGTGTAGCCGTCCGGGTTCCCGGTGTAGGTTCCGTGGATGGTGTTGCAGCCGGTGTCGGCTGAGAACGTGCTCGCAGTGAAGGAAATGGTTGGGTGGCTGTCGGACATGATGGGCTGTCCGGAGCCGTTTTCCGCTATTTCCGTTATCTGGAAGGTTTGGCCCTCAAGCTGGTGTGTAGACGGTGATCCACCGCCTCGTGAACATGCACCCAGAAGCATGGCCGTTGCGAGGAGGACCGACGTAAGGATTACAAGTGTCCGTCCATGTCCCTGTTTGCCCGTTACCTTCGGCCGAAGCGGGAGCACGCGGCTGTTGGGGGAGTGAACCCCCATCCAACCTGTGCTCCGACGTTCAGGCGGGCCAGTTGTTTTGCGCCCATATGGCAAGGTCGACCATGGACTTTCCCCCGGCCTCAATGTTGTTGTCCTCGTCCCAGAGTCCGAACGGGGTGCCGCTGATCGATTCGCCACCGCTGGTGGTTCCAATGGCGTACGGAGACGAGCCCCACCACCCGAAGAACGGGCCTCCCGAGTCACCGCCAGTGGCGTCTCCGTGATGCTCAAGCTCCTTTGCGTCTCCGTCGTTGTCGTCGTCAAGCACCGGGATGCCCGGCTGGTAGGAGGGGCGTTCGCCGCCGGCGACCGCTGCAGGATACCCCGCCAAGGTCCAGTATGCGCCCCCTTGCCAGTTCGAGGTATATGTTTTGGTTCCCATCCAGCCCAGCGATGAACCGACGGGGTTGTACAGCCGCAGCACCGCCACGTCATGGGCGGCCACGGTGTCATTTGTGTTCCAGCCCCGGAAGTCCGACACGTAAGACTCAGCCCCTGCGCCGTTCACGGAAGCACCGTTCCAGTATCCGGGCACGAATCTCATGGCCCAGCTGGCGGCGCCCCAGGGGCACACGTGACCGGCCGTCAGGACGTGCCGCGGGCCGATGAGCACACCCGAGCCCCACCAGGTCCAGCTCCCGCCCCCGGCCCAGTTCGTCCAGGTGAAGATGCGGCCAACGCAGCTCCATGGGTAGGAACCGGGATAGTACACAGCCCGGTCGTCCGGTCCATAGACGCCGTAGTAGGGCTCTACTTGGGAGCCGTTTATCCGCCGTAACGGAGGTCGGGCTGTTATCTGTCCCGCCAGGTGAGGTTGGGCGGACTGGGGCGCCCATGGAGGGCGCATGGGTTCAGTGGCTGCCTGTACGGGAACATGGTGCTCAGAGCGGTTGAGCCTCTCGCCACTTTGACCCGGGCGGCCCAGGAGTGTCGTTGCAGGAAGGACCAGTTCCAACGCGTCCTGTTCTCCGTCGGCTGGACTAACCAGCTGACTTATGGCATCAGATCCGCCAGGGATTCCCTGCACGTATAGGCGTTGTTGGGACATGCTGGAGGAAATTTCCGCCGGCACATCCTCGGTCGAGGAAAGATCCGGCATTTTCGCTATATCGTCAGGCAGAAGCGGTGGATTCTCGGACGATGCGGCGCGTGTATCAGTCATGACTATTTTCCCTATTCTGCTTGGACCCGCGCGGACCATGCGGGTGTTTGGTCGGCTTTGAATCTGGCGTAATCCACGCCGGGGAATCGCGCAATGGCGCAGCCGGCCATGAGGGGGTTGGGTCGGATGGTGCCCACGGCTGGAGCGTCGACGGTTGCGGTGACCCATGGCGTGGCACCGGTAGGGGCGATGCGGTGATGCGGACATTTTTGTGGGTGCTCCACGGGCGTCGCCTCATATTGGCCCAGATCTTTGAGCATGTCCTCACTAAACGAGGCCTATCGTTACTCGCGCGTTACAGCAAAGCAGGGGGGAGAGGTGGCCCCTGTTCATTCGAGGGAAACATGGGATCACCGCCCTTCATCGCAACGCTCCGTTTGCTGCTAACAAGAGGACAGTAACGTGCCCGTAACGCCCGCCTACCTATGCTTGCGGCTTGCGGCCAAAGAGGTCAGCAGATCTTCTGGAGGTAAGCAGTTATGGCAAAAGTAGCAGCGCAATCCGAGATCGTGAGAGGTTACGGATGGAAGCCGGACCCGCCCGACCAGCGGGATCGATTGTATGCGGCGCCTCCCCCCGTTCAAGAAATCCTTCCGGCACGAATGGATCTGAAGTCGCTGTGCCCTCCCATTTACGATCAGGGTCATTTGGGTAGCTGCACCGCAAATGGCATTGCGGGCGCCATGGAGTTTGATGCCCTTAAACAGGGCATCGCAGGTTACTCGACGCCTTCGCGATTGTTCATCTACTACAACGAGCGAGAGCTGGAGGGCACCCTTAATACCGATTCCGGCGCTTATATACGCGACGGCGTGAAGAGCGTCACGAAACAAGGCGCCTGCTTCGAAACGGCGTGGCCGTACGACATCAAGAAATTTGCTGTCAAACCTTCTGATGACTGCTACCAGAAGGCACTGGATCATCAAAGCCTCGAGTACTCCAGGGTGGCCAGGGATCTGACCCAAATGAAGGGGTGCCTCGCTGAGGGCTACCCGTTTGTATTCGGCTTCACGGTCTATGAGAGCTTTGAAAGCCCCGCTGTGGATGCTTCGGGAACGGTCCCGATGCCGCTCCACACCGAGAAGGTTCTCGGTGGGCACTGCGTTATCGCCGTCGGATATGACGACGCCACGGCCCGTTTCGAGATCCGCAATTCGTGGAGTACGGGGTGGGGGGATCAGGGATACGGCACGATGCCGTACGCGTATCTGCTCTCGCGTGGTTTGGCCAGCGATTTTTGGACCATTCGGCGGGTCGAATGAACCGTCGATAGGAAACCCTTCCGTCGATCCAGCCTACAAGGGACCGGAGTGGCCATGGGCGACGTAGTGATAAGGAACCCCGTCGACGGGCAGGTGTGTAGCATGACAGCGAGTGACCGGCTCGTTGTCATGCTACCCGTCCACCCATCAACCGGCTTCCGATGGTCTGCGGAGGCACGCGGTGACTTGATCAGCGCCGGCACGTTGGAGGATTCCGAGCGGATCCAGGGTCCCCCAGGTAGCGGAAGTTCACGGGGCTTCGTCTTTCGGCCCCTGCGGAAGGGAACCGCTGAAATCGCCTTCAAGTTACGGCGCCCATGGGAAGGGGACGCGTCAACGATCCAACAGATAGGGATTACCGTCACGATCACGCCGCAACAGTAGGCCGCCCATGCGACCCGCGCTCTAATCGTGCGGGAGGTTACCGGGCAGCCAGACTTTGTTCTCCACGTAAAATCAACCGGACCCGGCCTGAAGTGGAGGGTTTCACACAGCCGCCGCGGCCGTGTCAACGCTGGTCCCCATGCTTTAGGGCAGCCTGATGTAGTGACTGTCTGACCGGGGAGTCGCCTGCCCATTGGATGTGGAGAATGGGCCTCATTGTCGATAATGGAGCGCACCGGCAGCGTCGGGAGCGAACCAAGACGAAGTTGGGGTAACACACTTTCAGGGCGCGACTTCGGTTCGTTCTCGCGATCAACGGAAGGCCGCGCGGAGCCACGCACCCTGTCGACCTGCAACGGAGCCCGTGATATCCACCCGACCCTTACCCTGTCGAAGAGTTTCGTCCGGGTGTGAGGAACGTGAGGGAGCTCGCTCAACCCTCTCTGCACGTGGTCTAGACAGGTGCAAGAAATCATTCGAGTCTGAGCCAAAAAAGGATAGGACCTTGACGTCTTCAGATGAAATCGCCATTCTCGCCACCGTCATATCGTTGTTTTCCGCACTTGCCGTTTGGCTCACGTATAGGCGAGGCATTGTCGCCGAACGGCGTGCGCGAATGCCCGCCCTGGTGTTCAGATACAACGAAGCCAATGAGCTGTGTGCCGTCAATGTCGGCAAGGGGCCGGCGATGAACATCGTCTACGCACAAGGACGTCGTCCCAACGCCCTGGCATCTGAGCCCATAGTCCTCAAAGCTGGACGTCACGAGCCCTGGTTCAGCCCGATTCACCTGAGGCCGATCGAGCCTGGGGGGGTCCGTGGTGATCGTACGAATGGTCAAGAATGCGGGGCTTGGGCTAAAGACGCTTTTGGCAGCCACTATGTCGTCAAGACCGGCCCGCAGGGGATGCGCGTGTTCGAGGGTCGTCGCCACCTTCCGGCCTGGAAACTGGCCGGAATGTGCTACCCGGAGGAGGTGGCCGCGCTGGATCCAGAGGCAACGCGATGGGGAGAGTGCGCGCCTTGGCGGTTCCCGAAGTCGAACCGACCCCAAGGCTCCCCAACGCATCGGTCCTCAATGTAGCGGGTTTCGACCGTAGGCAGCGCTTTGCGAACGGTGGGACCCGAGATCGAACGGATCGCCCCTACGCAGTGTACGTAGTCACGTTTGATGGAAGCCAAGCGAAGCCTTACATCGATGCTTGACTTTTCGATGAACGCGTACGAAGTGGATGATCAGATGCTCGCATCAGTTCGAGGAACCAGGGGAACGATGGATGTTGGCGAGGAGCAGATCTATCGGCCGTCCACGTACTCCTCGTGGCAGGCCCATGAAGCAGATGAAGGCCGCCGTACGGGTGAAGCGTGTTCCTGCCGGCATGCTTCCCCAGCGGAACGGAGTTGCGGCTTCGCACACGCGACGGAAGGCCTGTTTCGGTCGTCTGAGGTGGCACCCGGCGCGTCATCCCCTGGTGCTGTACAACGAAATTTCCTCATGCGCTTGGGTATTCTGCCGTTGCCATGTTCTGCTCGCGAACCGCGATTGATCCAGTGCTAGCTACGCCGATCACCTAGGAGATCCGCTGTCCGTTTGGTCTATTCGCCGGCTTCGGGTTCGAGGGTCGTTGTTGCGTCGAGGGCGTCGTCGACGACAATAAGGTAGTTGTCCCGACCCGCAGCGAGTRGGATGGAGTGGTCGCCGTATTTGGTGTAGGCGAGGTCGACGGCGTCGTTGGCGTTTTGGTGATGTTGAGCCTGCGCAGGAGACGGGCGATATCGAGGGTGTCTTTGTCGCGTTCGGCGGCGATCTTCATGGCCAGGAGCGTTTCGGCGTCTGCGGCTTGGATGGTGAGTCCGTCGAGGTGTTCGAGTTCGACCCAGGTGGCGTTGTCGGGGACGAAGGCTGCGGCGTTGGAGTTGAGCCAGTCGGGCGCGAGGTCGTCGGCAGCGGCCATTTCTGTCACGACGGCGTTGACGGCAGCGTTGTCGGCGTAGCTGGCGTCGATGTCGGCGGTGGGGCGGTTTCCGATTCCTTGCAGGATGAGCGCGGCGCCGCCTACGAGTTTGATGTCGCCGTGGAAGCCGCGGGCCTTGAGGCGTCGGGCGAGTTCCTGGAGGAGGGCGTGGATTTGTCTGGCGTTGAGTTCTCCGCCGGTCATGCTGTGGCCAGGCTGCGTTCGCGGATGAAGACGTTCATGGCGGCGAGTTCCGGCGGTGTTTCAGATATGGTGAGTTGCTTCATGGGTTCGCGGATGCTCCGGTAGGACTCGGCGGGCATCCATGCTGCGTTGAGGGGTTTGATGCGTCTGGTCCAGGGCGGCGCGGGCTGGTGGAGCCGGTGTGCAGTGTAGTTGGTGATGCCGGCCAGGGCTGCGGACCAGTGTGGTTCTTTGAGGCGGGGGCTGCGCTGGAGTAGCGGTCGTCCGGCTTTGAGGGATGCGGAGGCGTAGTCGGCGAGCATCTTGATGGCGAACTCATAGTCGCCTGAGTTGATCAGTTGGGTGAAGGTTTGGGCGTAGTCTCGCCGTGCCGGGTCGTGGTCGCTGCCGCGGGGGATGGCGTCGGTGGCTTCCAGCGACAGGCCGAGGGCTGCCAGGATGGCCAGGGTCTTGCCGAGTTCGGCGCGTTCGTGGCCGGCTTCGAGATCTATGAGGAACTTCCGTGACACGCCGGTGGCCTCCGCGAGGGATTGTTGTGACAGGCCCCGTTCCTGGCGTCGGGTACGGATCATCGCGCCGACTGCCGCGGGCGTGTCGATGCTGGTTCCGGATCTCATGGCGTCCTCCCTTGTTGTCAACTATTATGTCACCGAACGGTGACAAATGCTTTTTTGTGGCCAGGTACTTTGGCCTCTTTAGTTGGTCATGTCCTCCGCCGTCGGACACGCGATGAACGGCGAGAGAGATCGCCGGCGAAGGGAAAGAGGAGGGAAGGTGTACGTGGGTCCCACACTTGAGCTCGAGTGTCACGTCCGGACGAAATCGTCACCAGCATCTCCTGGCGAGGGTGGCGCCAGTCCGGGGTCGTACATCTCAGCCATTTCTGGCGTATTCGGATGGTCGCCGCAAGGCAAGAAAGAGGTGTGCACAATGTGCACACCCTACTCCGCACCCGCATGAGCTTCGACACCGCAACCAAGGACTACGTGACCCGCAGCCGGGCAACAGGGAAATCAAACCGCGAGATCCGCCGGAACCTCAAACGGTACGTCTGCCGCTCCATCTTCCGCCAACTCCAAACCATCATGGCTTGACAGAACCCATAGAAGAGTCATTTTGGGTTGATGTCCCTGGCCAGATAGGCAGCCGCCCGGCGCAGAATCTCGTTCTCCTGCTCCAACAGACGGTTGCGCTTCTTCAGCTCCCGCATCTCGGCCGACTCCGACGCTGCCGGGCCGGCCCCGGATTCTTTACGTTCAGCGATAGCAATCCAGCGCTTTAACGTCGTGACCGACAGCCCGAAATCCTTAGCGATCTGCGCGAGCGGCGCCTCGCCCTTGCGGGCCACATCAATAACATCCTGGCGGAACTCCGCCCCATAAGCCGTGGGCATGGTCAACATCCTTCCACGAGCACAAGCTCGCTAGGTCAAGCAGTCAACAAAACCGGGGGCAGTCCCCTGCCGGAAACACCATCCGCATTTGCGTATGTAGAGTCAAAGATCTTCGGAGCGCCGGCATGTTCGAGCCAGACGAACCGATGAATATCTAAATTGTCTGCGGATCCGGTCCCTCCCGAATCCCTTAACGGTGGCTTAGGCCGGAGTGTCTCTGTCCGAAACAGGGCCGCTGGCAGGCCTCTCCTGGTTAGCTGCACCGAGGTCAGGATGGTAGCCGCACACCGGGAGCGCTGTGACAATCCGGGCATGCACTGGGAAATTTTTCCGGCCCCGCACAAGACCCCAACCCAAGTGTGACGTCGCGGAGCGCGTCCCACCCGGCCCCCGCTTCACATTTTTGGCTGGCGGGGGCGGGCGCGCGTCGGATCCGGAGTTGCCGAGGGCAAGATTTGACGGCGCGTGACCGTGTACCTGTGGGTAGGTTTCGTTGCGTTGCCCTGCATTGCGCTGAATTTCGCTCCTTTCCGCAGCGTTGCCTTGAGCGTCGGGATTGCTCAGTGCGACGCCGTGTGGAGGCCCCGTTACCCCCGGTTTCCCCGCATGAACGCCGGTCTTCTGCGGCACTTTCATTTCTGTTCTCATGGTTGAGACACAGGCCGTTCTGGCCAGCACCTCCCCCCAAATCCACCCCGTACAAGCACAGAAGGTCCCTCCATGAATAACCCGCACATAGCCCGAGGAACCTTTTCCTTCCTTAGTGTGGCCGCGGCCATGACCGCCTCTTTGGTGGTCTCCGGCTGTGGGGGCCCGGCTACCGCCCAGGCAGGATCCGGGGGCGCCGAGGTGACCGAACTGCGCTACGAAGGATCAGCCAACAGTGTCAGCCTGCCCGAGCTCGCCGAGGACCTGGGATACCTGGGTAACGTCAAGCTGAACTGGGTGGGAAACACCATCAGCGGCCCGGCCAGCATCCAGTCCGCCGCCACCGGCGCCACCGATTTTGGCGGAGCCTTTGCCGGCGCCGTCGTCAAGCTCATCGAGGCAGGCGCCCCGGTCACCGCCGTCGTCAACTATTACGGGGAGGACGAGAAGACCTTCAACGGCTTCTACGTCAAGGACGACAGTCCGATCCGCACCCCACGTGATCTCATCGGCAAAAAAGTGGCCGTCAACACCTTGGGCGCCCACTCGGACGCGGTGTTGAACAGTTACCTGAAGAAAAACGGGCTGAGCCAGGACGACATCAAGCAGGTCCAGCTGGTCGTCGTTCCACCGAACGACACCGAGGAAGCGATTCGCCGCGGGCAGGTCGACGTCGGCGTCCTGGGCGGGGTGCTGCAGGACAACGCGGTCGCCAAGGGCGGCCTGCGTTCCCTGTTCAACGACTTCGAGCTGTTCGGAACATTCGCTGGAGGCCAGTACGTCCTGCGCAGAGACTTCATCCAGCAGAACCCGGAGACCACGAAAATCTTCACCACCGGCGTCGCCAAGGCCATCGAATGGGAACGCAACACCCCCCGCGAAGAGGTCATCGCCCGTTTCACAAGCATCATCGACAAGCGCCAGCGCAATGAAAGCACTGCGACCCTGAAGTACTGGAAGAGCGTCGGTGTACCCGCCAAGGGAGCCATCACAGACCAGGATTTCAGCCGCTGGTCCGATTGGCTGAAGGATACCGGCATCGTGACCGGGGACGTCACGCCGTCCAAGTACTACACCAACGAATACAACGGATTACTCAAGGCTTCGTCATGACAACCGGCTCTGCACCCAAGATCAGCCTCCAGAACGTGGGGAAATCCTTCACCGTCAGGCCCACCAGGGACGCCCCGCTCGGCTCCACCTTGACTGCGCTGGACGGGATCAGCCTCGATGTCGCCGCCGGGGAATTTATCACCCTGGTTGGTCCCAGCGGTTCGGGCAAGACCACCCTCCTTGACGTCCTGGCCGGACTCACCCGGCCCGACACCGGAAAGGTTCTGGTCGATGGCAAGGAGGTGACCGGACCGGGCAGGGACCGGGCCGTCGTCTTCCAGCAGTACGCACTCTTCCCCTGGCGCACGGCCGCGGCCAACGTCTCCTTCGGGCTGGAAGGCCCGGGAAAGGACGGCAAACGGTTCAGCCGCAGGGAACGCACGGAAAAAGCACGCACCTACCTGGAACTCGTGGGCCTGGCCGGTTTCGAAGACCGCTACCCGCACGAACTCTCCGGCGGTATGAAGCAGCGCGTGGCGATCGCCAGAAGCCTCGCCTATGAGCCGGACGTCCTGCTGATGGACGAGCCTTTCGCAGCCTTGGATGCCCAGACGCGTGAACAGTTGCAGGAGGAACTGCTGCGGATCTGGCGGACCACCGGGAAAACCATCATCTTCATCACCCACGGCATTGAAGAAGCCGTGTACCTGGGCCAGCGGGTCGCCGTACTCAGCTCGCGCCCGGGCCGGCTCAAGGAAATCGTTCCCATCGAACTCGGTGACCGGACAGGTGAGGGTGACGTTCGGGCCAACCCGGCATTCGTGGAGCACAGGCACAAAGTCTGGGCGCTCCTTCACGACGAAGTCCTCAAAGCCCAGCACGCCGGTCATGCAAAGATCCTCCCGGACGGCACCGCCCCCGATGCAGCGCCCAAGCCCATCCCCGGAAAGGCAGCCTGATGAGCGCACCCACCCTGACAACAGAAAACCACCCCACCACGCCGGCTCCCGCCACCCCGGACAAGGCCGGCGACTCAGCTTTGCAGAGACCCAACGCTCCCGCCACGGGTGTTTCCTGGGTGCAGCGCGGGGTACTGAATACCGGCAGGGCCCTGTGGAGGGCCGGTGCGGTCCTGCTGTTCCTCCTTCTCTGGGAACTCGGACCTCTCTACCTCGCTCCCGACTCCACCAGGGTGTTCCTGCCGCCGCTGCACGATGTCCTGGGCGCACTCGGCGCGCTGATCGCCAAAGGCCAACTGCAGAACCACCTCGCGGCGAGCCTCAGCCGGTCCGCGAGCGGATTCGGCATCGCGGTGGTATCGGCCGTCGTGCTGGGCCTCCTGGTTGCCTGGTACGGAGCCCTTGACCGTTTCCTGAACCCCCTCCTGGAAGTCTTCCGGAACACAGCCGCGCTGGCCCTTCTTCCGGTCTTTACCCTCCTGCTGGGAATCGGCGAAACCTCCAAGATCAGCATCGTGGCATACGCCGCGTTCTTCCCGGTGCTGCTCAACACCATTGCCGGGGTACGGACCGTGGATCCACTGCTGATCCGGGCGGCCCGCTCGCTCGGCCTGTCGAACTTCACGCTGTTCCAGAAAGTCATCCTGCCATCGGCGGTACCCACCATCTTCACCGGCATCCGCATGGCGGGCACCTCATCGATCCTGGTACTCATCGCCGCCGAGATGGTCGGGGCAAAGGCCGGCCTCGGCTACCTCATCGTCAACTCGCAAATGAGCTTCCTTATCCCTGACATGTACGCCGGCATCCTGACTGTGTCGCTGCTCGGCCTGCTGGTCAACTACCTGCTCGTCCGCGTCGAACGCCACTTCTCCCGCTGGCGCACCGCCGTCGGCGCCGGGAACGGCTAGCAACTGTCAGCAAGCATCTTCCCCTGAACTGCAACTTACTGAACTGCAACTTACTGATCTGCAAAGGAAAACACCATGTCCGTCATTACTGAAACAAGGCTCCAATTCACCAAACTGGGATCCCGCATCGGCGCTGAAATCCGCGGGCCGGATCTTAGCGCGGATCTCAGCGACGCCACCATCGCCCAGGTCCGTGAGGCGCTGAACGTGCACAAGGCCCTCGTGTTCCGGGACGCAAACGGGCTCGACGACGACACGCAGGCCGCTTCGCCAAGCGCTTCGGCCCGCTCACCAACGCCCATCCCACGGTGGCGTCGGTGGACGGCAAACCGGCGGTTCTGCCGGTGGACAGCGAAAACGGCAGCGCCAACAACTGGCACACCGATGTCACGTTTGTGGTCAACCCGCCCCAGGCCTCCACCCTGCGCAGCATCACCCTCCCCACCTACGGCGGGGAAACCCTCATTGCTTCATCAGCCGGCGCGTACCAGGACCTACCGGAGGAGCTGCGCAATTTCGCGGACACGCTCTGGGCGATCCACACCAACGACTACGACTATTCGGTGCCCAAGAACTTGGAACACGCCAACGCCGAGGAACGCCGCAGGGAGTTCACCCGCATCCACTTCGAAACGGCCCACCCGGTGGTCCGCGTGCATCCGCTCACCGGTGAAAGGGGCCTGTTTATCGGCGGGTTCGCCCAACGGCTGAGGATCGTCGGGCTGTCCAACACCGAATCCAAAGACATCCTCCGGCTACTCCAGGCGTACATCACCCGCCCCGAAAATGTGGCCCGGGTGAACTGGGAACCGAACCAGCTGGTCCTATTCGACAACCGCATCACCCAGCACTACGCGCCCGACAACTTCGACCGCCAGCCCCGCAAACTGAACCGGGTGACCATCGCCGGCGACATCCCCGTGGGGGTGGATGGCCGCAGCAGCACGTCCATCAAGGGGGATTCGTCCTCCTACTCCGAAACGGTTGTCCTTGACGGGCCCGCTTCTGCAGGGGTTCAGCGATGACCGGGCCGAGGCAGCTCCACCTCAACGCCTTCCTGATGAGCACCGGCCACCATGAAGCATCGTGGCGGCTTCCGGAGAGCGACAGCCATGCCGGTACCGATGTGGCCCATTTCCAGCGGCTGGCGCAGACAGCAGAGCGCGGGAAACTGGATTCGATCTTCTTCGCCGACTCCCCAGTCCTGCACGGAGACGTCACCCAACGGCCCTACGGGGGCCTGGAACCCACCGTGCTGCTGGCCGCGATAGCGGCCGTCACAGAGCGGATCGGGCTCATCGCCACGGCATCGACGACGTACAACGAACCGTATAACCTCGCCCGGCGCTTCGCTTCGGTGGACCAGATCAGCGGCGGCAGGGCAGGCTGGAACGTTGTAACCACCGCAGGGGATGCCGCGGCAAAGAACTTCTCCCTTGCCGGCCAGCCTGCCCACTCCCAGCGCTACGAGCGCGCCGCGGAGTTCCTCGATGTGGCCAAAAAGCTCTGGAACAGCTGGGAGGATAATGCGATCGTCGCGGACAAGGCTGCCGGCATCTGGGCGGACAATACCCAGGTGCACCAGGCCAACCACGACGGTAAGCATTTCCAGGTCGAGGGCGCCCTGGACGTCCCGCGGTCCGCCCAGGGACACCCTGTGATCGTGCAGGCCGGCTCGTCAGAGAACGGCAAGGACTTCGCCGCACGGTATGCAGAAGCGGTCTTCACCGCGCATCAAACCCTGGGCGATGCCCAGGCTTTCTATGCTGATCTGAAGCAACGCACGGCCGCTGCCGGCCGTGATCCGGAAACGATCAAGATCCTGCCGGGCATCGTTCCGGTCATCGCCTCAACCCAGGAGGAGGCGCGCCGGCTCGAGCAGGAACTCGATGACCTCATCCTGCCCGAGCACGCCCGCAACCAGCTTGCCGGGGTATTGCGTGTCCATGCGGAATCCCTGAAGCTGGACGCCCAGCTGACGGCCGACCTCCCCTCGGAGGTCCACATTGAAGGGGCCAAGAGCAGGTACACACTGATCGTGAACCTCGCGCGACGGGAACGCCTTACCGTGCGGCAGCTCATTGGTCGACTCGGCGGGGGGCGCGGGCACCGAACGTTCGCCGGGACGCCGGAGCAGGTTGCTGACGCCATCCAGGGCTGGTTCGAGGCCGGCGCGGCGGATGGTTTCAACATCATGCCGCCCGTACTGCCCTCCGGGCTGGAGATCTTCGTGGACCACGTCGTTCCCATCCTGCAGGAACGGGGACTCTTCCGGCGCGAGTACTCGGGACGAACCCTTCGGGAGCACTTCGGACTGGCCAAACCCGCCAATTCGTTCAGCGCCGTGCCGCTATCGGTCTAGAACGGACTGGACGAAAGGACAGCGTCCAATGACGAGTCGCGCGGCATCACACACATTCGAAATTTGGCGCACCGATCCGGAAAGTCTGATTTTTCCGGTGCTACTATGTCATCGCTGGGGTATCTAAGTAACGAAAAACGGCCGGTGCTTGAATCACGGAGGAATCTCCTATTTTGCCTCCATGGCTCGAAGTTGTATTTTCATCGCGCCGCTTTCACGACTTGAGCATGGCCTTGCGGGGCAGCAGACAGGAGTGGTTCACAACCATGTACTGAGGCTGTTGTCCCGTTCCTTCAGCACCGGGAGGCAATTGATGAGCACTAAGCGAAGCCCCATGATTTGTGCGATTGCGGCGGTTGTGAGCTTATGTATTTGGACAACGGGCTGCACAAATGGGTCTGGTCCTTCGCCTGATTCCTCAGCCAGTTTGTCTGCACCGCCCACAACACAAACGTCTGTGCCACGCGAGAGCACACCTGCCCCCGGCCAGAGTCCATCCCAGAGCCCGAGTCCAAGCAGGGAGGCCGGTCCTAGCAGTTGGCCGGAGGTTGTGGCCCAGGCGCAGTCGGGTGTGGGGCAGTTCAGCGTCACGACGTGTGAGAGCAGTTTCACGGGCACGGGGTTCCTCGTTGGTCCTGATCTGGTCGTCACCGCTGCGCACATGGTAAGGGACGCGTCCGCGATAAGCATTTCGTTTGGTCGGACAACGGTAAATGCAACAACTCTCGGCACGAACGAACTCGCTGATTTGGCGCTCGTAAAAACCGCGACCCCGGTTCAAGGTCATCAGTTTCAATTCAGAACATCTGAACCGCCAATTGGATCTGACGTCGCTGCTCTCGGATTTCCCTTAGGCCGGCCTTTTACGTTGACCAGGGGGACAGTAAGCGCTCTGAACGCGGAACAGAAAATTGGTAACCGAGTTCTTGGCAACCTGATTCAAACCGATGCCGCTATCAACCATGGAAACAGCGGGGGACCCCTGATTACCCAGGATGGTCAGGTTTCAGGCGTTATTGTCACCATCGAATTCGACGAAAATGTCCGGGCCGAAGGCATCGCCTATGCGGTGACTGCGCCGCGGGCTGCTGCCGCCGTTCAGGAATGGCAGAAACGATCGGTGCCGGTACCGCTCAAAGACTGCGGCAACGCCCCGGCACCGGGCTCAGGATCCTTCCCGCTAACCGTCTCGGCCAGCCACGATCAAGCCCGCAACATCGGGCAGAGCCTCTTGCTCCATGGTCAAGGCATCAACCAAGGGGCCTACGCCGCAGCCTTCAAACAATTCACTCCCGAACTTCAGGCAACTTTCGGTGACGCAAGTGCATGGAGCGCTGACCTTGGATCCTCATACTGGCAAAAGGTCGAAATCGTAGACGTCACCGGCAGCGGCGATGCCCTCTCCGCTGATGTGAACCTTCAAACACGCCAGGATGCAGCGCACGGCAGAAACGGCCAAACGTGTTCAAACTGGAAGCTCCGGTATGCAATGCATTGGGACGGCAGCGCCTGGCTCATAGCAGGCACGTCATTGCCCTTCGGTGAACCCACTGCCTGCTGATGATGAGTAGCCTTGCGCGGTTGCCGACGCTGTCGGCGAGGTAGTGGGTCACTGGCGCCGCGGGGTCTTCCCCGGCCTATTGCCCGCAACGGTGGGTAGGGGTTTGCCGCCACCTTTGCCGTTGAATTCCTGGCGGGTCCGGGACTATTTCCTTGATTCAAGCAGTTATGCATCTGCAGCTGGAGTGGGTCTGCGCGCAGCGCTCGTGGATGACGACGGGAATGAGATCACGTGACGACAACGCCTGCAGAGGGAGTCGGCTTCCGCTCGAAGCGCGGTCCCATCCTGATTTCCTTGATGCTCTCGACGGGCTTGGTGGCGATAGACTCGACGGTTGTCGCAACAGCGGTGCCGTCGATCGTGCATGACATTGGTGGGTTCACGTCGTTTCCCTGGCTCTTTTCTGCCTACCTGTTGGCGCAGGCCGTGTCCGTGCCCGTCTACGCGAAGCTCTCCGACGTCGTCGGCCGTAAACCGATCATCCTGATCGGTATCGGGCTATTCCTACTCGGTTCGATCTTCTGCGGACTGGCATGGAGCATGCCTGCCCTCATCGCATTCCGAGTGCTGCAGGGCCTGGGCGCGGGAGCGGTCCAGCCGATGGCGATCACTATCGCTGGCGATATCTATTCGCTGACTGAGCGGGCGAAGGTGCAAGGCTACCTTGCGAGCGTTTGGGCGGCGTCCTCCGTGGTCGGCCCGACGCTCGGTGGCGTGTTTTCAGCGCTGGGCATTTGGCGTGGAATCTTCCTCGTGAACATCCCGCTGTGCCTGATGGCAGGGTGGATGCTGAGCCGAACGTTCCACGAGAACGTCGAGCGCGCCAGGCACCGGGTGGACTATCTGGGGGCGGGCCTGCTGACCGGCTCGCTGACGCTGATCATTCTTGGGGCCCTCGAAGGCGGCCAGGCGTGGGGCTGGACCTCCGCCATCAGCGTTGCGGTGTTCGTCGGCGGAGCACTCTTGTTCGCCGTGTTCATCCTTGTCGAGCGCAGGGCCGCCGAGCCGGTCCTGCCGCCATGGGTTGTCTCTCGGCGGCTGCTGGCGACGACGGCATTGATCTCCTTTGGCGTTGGAGCGGTCATGCTTGGCCTCACCTCCTACGTTCCCACGTTCCTCGAAGGAGCCCTTTCGACCTCGCCGATCCTGGCCGGGCTCGCGCTGGCAGCATTGACGATCGGCTGGCCGATCAGTGCTTCCCAATCGGGCCGGATTTATCTCCGGATGGGGTTCCGCAAGACCGCGATGATCGGCATCACTATTACGGTCATGGGTACGGCAGTACTTGCCCTCACTGCCTCCGCGCCCAGCGTTCTCCTGGTGGCGGGGAGTTGCTTCATCGTAGGGCTCGGACTCGGGCTGGTTGCCACCCCGAGTCTCATCGCGGCCCAGTCCAGCGTCGATTGGAATGAACGCGGAGTTGTCACCGGTACCAACCTTTTCGCACGGTCGATCGGTAGTTCCATCGGTGTCGCGGTTTTTGGGGCGGTTTCGAATGCGATCTACGCAGGCACTCCGGACGGCAGCACGGATCCGCACACAGTCGTCTTGGCCTCCGGGGCTGTCTTCCTAGCCGTACTGGCCGCCGCCGTATTCACCGTCGTCGCCGTAATCGCGATGCCCGCCACAGACAACAAGACCACCGTCCGCTCGGCCATTGACCCTGCGCTGGCCGCCGAGCCTAAGTCGGCATCTTCACCGGATTAGGACCGCCCCACCCCACAAACCCAGCTCGTGTTTCGAGGGGATCCTTGAAGAACTGAACGCCCTGCGGGGTTCTGGGCATTCGTCTCAGGAGTAGGGTTTGCCATAGTCGACGAAGGAGTCAACGTGAGCTACAAATATCGAACCGTCCGGGTTCGCGGTACCGAGCTTGTTGGAACGGTTGCCCGGAAGCACGGAAGCGCGCCTGAGATCTACGAGACAGCCAAAGACCCGAGTACTTCAGTGGTTCCGGTGTTCTTCCAAGCCACAGGCGAGATTCGTTTTTTCGACAGGTCGGTGCTGGAAGACGTCGTGGCACCTGCGGGTTAGCCTGCGGAGGTGGTCAACCTGGTGATCCGCATCCCGGCCACGACGGTCATGGGTGAGCAAGCATATCCGCATTGGCGTTGAAAGAGGCCGCGGAAAAACCGGCGTCACCAAGGCCAACGACGAAGCCCACGCCCTGCGGTGTTTCGATTAGACCACCACAGATAACAGCAATGCGAGTCCGAATCCAACGACGGAAATTAGCGTTTCCATGACGGACCAAGTCTTGATCGTTTGGCCAACTGTCAGCCCGAAGTATTCCTTGACCAGCCAAAATCCTGCATCGTTGACATGGGAAAAGAACAGCGACCCGGCACCGATGGCGAGCACAACCAGCGCTAACTGGGCCGGCGCCAGACCGGTTGCCACAGGTGCGATGATGCCCGCTGCCGTTACGGTAGCCACCGTCGCCGAGCCTGTGGCCAGACGAATCAGCACGGCGATAATCCACCCCAGCACCAGCGCCGACAGACTGGCAGCTACGGCGATCTTGGCAATGGCGGTTCCGGTGCCGCCGTCGACCAGAACCTGCTTGAAACCCCCACCTGCGCCGACGATGAGCATAACCCCGACAATCGGCAGCAGGCTCTGGCCGATCTTCTTGGTCAGAATCGACGCCGAGAAGCCCACTCGTGTCCCGAAAGTGACCATGGCCAGCAGCACCGCCACGAGCAGCGCGAAGACCGGATCGCCGATGAAGTCCAGCAACGGCCGTAGCGTGTCGCCTTTGTCCATCCAGATGTCGGCCCCGGCTTTAATCAGCATGAGCACCAGCGGGGAAAGCAGAGTGACCAGGGTCCACGTGAAGGACGGGCTGCGTGTGGCTTCCGGATCCTGTGCCTTACCCAAGGGCGCGTCACCCAAAGGCGCGTCGGCGCGCGGACTCGCCCCTTGTGCACCCGAGTCCTGAGCCTGAGTGGCTTGTGCGTTCCCGCCGGATCCGACAGTCACGGCCAGGCCGGCGCCAGCGGCGCCAATGGGCACCATCCGTGCGGCGAGACGGCCAAACAAGGGACCGGCGATAATGACGGTTGGAACCGCAATAAGGAGGCCGAAGGCAAGCGTCACACCGACATTGGCGTGCAGGATGCCGATCGCCGCCAGGGGGCCCGGGTGTGGCGGGATGAATCCGTGGAGCACCGACAGGCCTGCCAGGGCCGGAATGCCCAGCAGCATTGCAGGACCCTTGGAACGATGTACGGCGAGCATAACAACGGGTATGAGCAGCACGAGCCCGATCTCGAAAAACATGGGGATGCCAATGATGCCGGCGATGAGTGCCATCTTCCAGGGCAGCGTTGCCGGCCGGCCATGGAGCAGCGTGTCCACGATCTTGTCCGCACCGCCGGAATCGGCCAACAGCTTACCCAACATCGCTCCGAGGGCGATGAGGACTCCGACGTAGCCCAGCACACCGCCGACGCCGCTTTCGTAGGAGGCGGTCACCTTGTCCAAAGCAATACCGGAGGCGATGCCGACGAAGAGAGCACCGATAGTAAGAGCCAGAAAAGCATGCATCTTCGCCCAGACGATCAGCAGGACCACAATGGCTATGCCGATGGCTGCAACGACAAGTACTTGGGTGTCATGGCCGTTCCATGGTTGATTCATGAGGTCTGTGGTGCTGTCGGTGGCGACCCCGGTAAAAGGCCCATTAAGGCTGGCGATTCCGTTCATGGTGCTCCTCCTGTTCCGCTCAGCCGCAGGCCGAACTGGTCCATGATTCGTTGGGCAATAACGCCGGGATCCGGGCCGATATCGACCCGGATCCCGGGCTCATCCGGGGATAGTTCCTCAAGGTCTGCGAACTGACTCGCCAGAAGGCTCGCGGGCATAAAATGACCGTGGCGTTCGGCCAGTCGCGAGCTAATGGTCTCCGGGGACCCAGAGAGAAAAATAAAGACGACGCCGGAACGCCGTCGGTTGATAATGTTCCGGTAAGACCGCTTGAGCGCCGAACAGGTGATGACCCCGTTCTCTCCGTGATCCAGCCGCCGGTCGACCCACCCGGCAACTTTCTCCAGCCAGGGATATCTGTCCTCATCCGTCAGCGGATGTCCTGCGGCCATCTTGTCGATATTTGCTTGGGGGTGCAGGGCATCGCCTTCCTCGAAGGCCCAGCCCAGCCGACCCGCAAGCAGGGCGGCAATGGTTGATTTGCCGGACCCGGAGACGCCCATGACGACCAGTACCGCCGGTTCGGTCAGAGCAGGTGTCACCAGGTCCAGCGGGTCCATGGTGCCATCTTGGCAGCACACGCGTCTCAGTGCCATAGTAAATCGCAGCTGATTCGATGGGGCGGGTTGCGCGGTTTGGCTCGGGCCTGACTGATTCGTCCCGAGCTGTTTCAAACGCCGGCCCGGCGAGGTTGCCTGGACCGACTTTTCAATCCCGCAATTCTGATGGTGAGGCAATGATGCTTTCAGTCAAAGACATCCAGTGGGCACAAATCCTGAAACAAAACCACTACCACCCGTCACCCCGGGACTGGTCGGACCAGGTCATCTACTTCCTCTTGACCGACCGGTTCTCCAACGAAAAAGAGGACGGCTACAAAGATGTAGCCGGCAACGTCGTCCAAGGGACCACCCAAATATTCACTCCGGCTGACGCCGGCAACGCCGTCCGGACTCAGGCTGACATCCAGGCGTGGGAGTCGGCCGGCACCCAATGGCTCGGCGGAACCCTCCAAGGAATCACCTCCAAGGTCGGCTACCTGAAACGGCTTGGGGTAACCACACTGTGGATCAGCCCGGTGTTGCGGCAGCGGCCGGGAGTGGACGATTACCATGGCTACGGGATACAGAACTTCCTTCACGTCGACCCGCACTTTGGCACGCGCCAGGACTTTAAGGGTCTCGTCACCGCCGCACACGACGCCGGTCTTTACGTCATCCTGGACGTGATCCTGAACCATTCCGCCGACGTCTTCCAATACAACACAGCCGATCCGTCCGGCACGTTTTTCGAGCCGTCATGGAGCGGTGCCGCCTATCCGGTGCGGGGGTGGCGCGATTCCACCGGGGCCGCCACGTTGCCCTTCCCCGGCAGGATCAACCCTCCCGACACGGAGAGCGCCGTCTGGCCGCAGGAGCTTCAGGATGACGGTGTTTTCACCTGCAAGGGGAAGATCAAGAACTGGGACGCCGTGCCGGAGAGTACGGAAGGGGACTTCGAAGGACTGAAAGACATCCATCAGGGGAGCGGGGAAGTGTCCGAGTACGCTCCATCCGAGGCGATGCGTGTCCTCACGGAAGCCTACGAATACTGGATTGCGTACGCCGATCTGGACGGATTTCGCGTCGATACTGTAAAGCACATGGATCATGGGGCAACACGATTCTTCACGTCGGAAATCCATGAATTCGCCCAGACCATCGGAAAGGACTCCTTCTTCCTGGTTGGAGAGATCACCGGCGACCGCAGCTACGCCATTAGCACGCGGGACGAAACGGGGCTGGATGCGGCCCTGGGTCTCGCCGATGTCCAAGGTCTCCTGGCGGATACGGCGAAAGGCTGGACGAGTCCTCGCGGGTACTTCGATCTGTTCCGGAACTCGGCTCAGGTGGACAAGGCGACCCATACGTGGTTTCGCAGCCATGTGGTGACCAATTTCGACGATCATGACCTGGTCCGCATGGGCGCGAACCACAAGGCGCGCTTCGCGGCCGACGATGTGGGGCGTGCGCTGGAGCTCGCCGTTCTGGCCATGAATGCGACGACACTGGGTATCCCGTGTATCTATTACGGCAGCGAGCAGCTTTTCAACGGAAGCTTCCCGACGTCGGTCAACACGAACACCAGTGACAACTTCAAGGCCGACCGCTACATCCGGGAGACCATGTTCGGGAGCGGCTTCGGCTCGTTCCAGAGCCGGGACAGGCACTTCTTCGATGAATTGGCGGAGACGTACAAGCAGCTTGCCGCTATTCTGGACGTCCGAAAGAACGAGCTCGCACTGCGGCGTGGCCGGCAGTTCCTGAGGCCTATCTCCGAGGACGGGGTCGCGTTCTGGTATCCGGACCGGATCGGCCAGGGTCGGATGACGTCCATCATCGCCTGGAGCCGGATTCTGGCGACTCGCGAGGTGGTCTGTGCCATCAACACAGACCTGGCAGCGCCACGGACTGCTTGGGTCACCATCGATTCGCGCCTGCACGGGGTCGGCAACAAATTCCAGTACACCTACTCAACCGATGCTGCCCAGGTGGGGTTGGAGGTGGCGGCCGAGGGGCGGAACGGACTGGCGATCAGTGTCACCGTCCCGCCGGCGGGCTTCGTCATCATGACGCCATGAGGCGTGAACCCGAAGCGCACGGCCGCTCAGGAGAGCCTTTTGCATAGGTCGCCGCCGACCGTTGACACTGCTCAGGGCCGCGAGGAGACTTTATTTTGGGGGGTGCCTCGTCGAAAGGAGCCTCAAATGCCGTGGCATGTCGAGGGTACCTATTTTGAGAATTGCAACTGCGACATGATCTGCCCGTGTTCGACGTCAGGGCTGACCGCTCCGGCGGATAACGAACGCTGCAACGTGGCCTTGGCCTTCCACGTGGAAACCGGCGAAGTGAACGGTGTCGACGTCGGCGGCCTGACAGTCTGCGTCGTCGCCGATACCCCCGCCGTGATGGGTGACGGGGGCTGGAAGGTTGGAGTGCTGATGGATGCCGCTGCCTCGGCTGAGCAGGCCGAAGCGCTCGGTGGAGTCTTCGGCGGCCAGCTCGGCGGACCGATGGCGGGCCTCGCCCCCTTGATCGGCGAAATGGCGGGTATGGAATCCCTGGAAATGGCCTACGCCGACGACGGGCACAACCATCAGGTCCGCATTGGGAGCGCCGTGGACATGGTGGTCGAGGACTTCGTGTCCCGCCTGGATCCCACAGGACAAGGAGTCAAAGTCAGCGGGGTCGGATTCCCGGCCGACACTCTGGCAGCGGGCACATCCAGCACCGCCCGCGTCGATGTGTTTGGGATGACCTGGGATAACGTCGGGAAGAACTCCTTCTCAGCCCCCTTTGCCTGGTCCGCTTAAGTGCCGGGCAGGAGTGGTCTGACAGTCAGCCACCATGCCGCAGAGTTGGCGTTGATCGGGTGCGCCGCACTCGCCTGGTATTTCACGTTCGCAGGCTTCGCCAACATGTCCCCGGACGCGGGAACCATGGGACTGGAGATCTGGGGTTTCCTGGGGGTGTGGACACTGATGATGGCGGCCATGATGCTGCCGGCGTTGGCGCCGCTCACGTCCATGTACCTCAGGTCCATCCGTGCCGTCCGCAGCCGCCGAATCCAGGCCATCCGGACAACTGGCCTGGTGGGCGGCTATCTTCTAACGTGGATCTTCTTCGGAGTCGGCGCATACGCGGCGGCGGCTCTTTCTGCGCAGCTGGCTGAGGACGCGGCCGATATCGCGCCCTGGGTGGGTGCTGGAGTGCTCGCGGCGGCCGGCGCCTACCAGCTAACCCCGCTCAAGGATTTCTGCCTCAGGCACTGCCGGTCGCCCGTAGCATTCCTGTTGCACGTATCCGGGTTTAAGGGCCGCCTGCGGGATGTCCGCGTCGGCATGTACCACGGGGCGTATTGCGTGGGCTGCTGTTGGGGGCTGATGGTGGTGCTGATTGTTGTTGGCGTGATGAACCTGGCGTGGATGGCGGCGCTCACGGTCGTTATCTTCCTGGAGAAGACGTGGAAGTACGGGCATGCGCTCAGTCGGATCACGGGCATCTCACTGATCGTCTTCGCACTCTTCGTCCCGGCTCACCCGGAGCTTCTGCCCGGGCTCCACATGGCCTCGCCGATTTAGGGCAACGTAACGGCCACCTTCGGATCTATCGTTGAATATCGTTCGTGATTCGAAGAGGAGAGCATGATGCGTAATTCGTACCCGGCCGGCGGATTTGGCGGCCCCAACATTGATAGCATGTGGCAGGCCGTTGAGGAGCTGCGTTCAAGGTTTGAGAAGCGCCCCGACACCCGCGCGAGTCGGGGCGAAGTGCGGCCGGCGGTACTGGCCCTGCTCGCGGAACGGCCGATGCACGGCTACGAGATCATCGGTGAGATCGAGCAGCGCAGCGGTGGCAGCTGGAAGCCCAGCGCCGGCTCGGTCTACCCAACCCTTCAGTTGCTGGCCGATGAAGGGGTCATCAGCTCCGCGGAATCAAACGGCCGCAAGACTTATTCGCTGACCGAAGCAGGCCGGGAAGAGGCTGCGGGTGTCGATGCCTCAGCGCTCTGGGAGTCAGCTGGTCCGGCCGCAGGCACCGGGTTTGCGGCCCTGCCCAAGGCCGGCGTCGAGCTCGCACAGGCTGCGGCGCAGGTGGGCCGCAGCGGCACGCCGAAGCAGGTGCAGGAGGCTGTGGCCGTGCTCGACGAGGCCCGTCGTCGGCTGTACTCGATCCTCGCCCAGGACTGACGCGGGTGGCGTCGGTTCGCCGGGCAGATCCGGCCCCCGGCGCCGGGAACACCCGCGCCCGTTACCGTCGCATCCTGCGCTTCGCAGCGTGGCATCTCGCGGTGACGTGGTGGTTCGAACTGTTCCTCCCGCGCGTCGGGCTGGTCAGGATTGCCGAACGCACCAGGACCGAGAGGATGCGGCACTTCGCGCAGCGCTTCCACGCACTCGCGGTGGACCTGGGCGGTCTGATGATTAAAGTTGGTCAGTTCCTGTCGTCCAGGCTCGACGTGCTCCCGCCGGAGATCACTTCTGAATTGGAAGGGCTGCAGGACGAGGCACCTCCCGTCCCGTTCCCCGCGATCCGTGCCTTGGCCGAGGCGGAGCTGGGTGCGCCGCTGGACCGGGTGTTCGCCTCAGTCGAGGAGACGCCAATCGCCGCCGCATCCCTCGGGCAGGCGCACCGGGCCCGGCTTCTTCACACCGATGCCGCCGACACCGGTCTCCTTAACGTGGTGATAAAGGTGCAGCGGCCGGGCATCGATGCGATTGTCGACGTCGATCTGGCCGCGCTACGCAAAGTTGGCGGCTGGCTCAGTCACGTGCGCCTCGTGTCCCATCGTGCTGACATGCCCGCACTGGTCGAGGAATTTGCCCAGACCAGTCGCCAGGAAATCGACTACCTCCATGAAGCGTCGAATTTAGAGCGCTTTGCCACTGATTTCGACCACGACGACCGGGTGATCGTGCCTGGCGTCGTCTGGGAGCGGAGCACCCGCCGCGTGCTCACCCTTGAAGATGTAACAGCGATCAAAATCACGGACTTGGCAGCCCTGCTTGCGGCGGGCATTGATCCGGCGAAGGTCGCCCCGGTCTTCGCTGCGGTGATGTTCGACCAGCTGTTCGTGAACGGCTTTTTCCACGCCGATCCGCACCCCGGCAATATGTTTGTCACCCCGCGTGCCGATTCATTCGCCGAGCGCCCCTGGAAGCTGACATTCATCGATTTCGGCATGATGGGCGAGGTTCCGCCCAGTACCCGCAGCGGTCTGCGGAAGCTGCTGATCGCGGCTGCCTCGCGTGACGGCAAAGGCTTGGTGGCCGCAATCAGCGATATTGGCGTACTGGTGCCGTCTGCTGACACGGCCGAGCTTGAGCGGGCGATGACGCACCTGTTCGCCAGGTTCGGCGGGATGGGCTTCGCCGAGCTCCGCGAGGTGGACCCGCGGGAGTTCCGCGACTTTGCGGTGGAGTTCGGCGACCTCGTGCGCTCGTTGCCGTTCCAGGTGCCGGAGAACTTCCTGCTCATCATCCGCGCGATGTCACTGACGTCGGGAGTGTGCAGCTCGTTGGACGCGCGATTCAATCTATGGGACTCGGTTGAACCCTACGCGGCACAGCTGCTCCGCGACGAGCGCCGCAACATCGTGCAGGATGTGGCACAACAAGCGCTCGACGCTGCCGGCGTCGCCCTCCGTCTGCCGAAACGGTTGGATGGTCTTGTCACCCGAATCGAGGACGGATCACTATCGGTAGCCAACCCGCGCCTGGAACGTCAGGTCGCCCGGCTAAACCGCACAGTGGAGCGATCGGCATCGGCACTGGTGTTCGGCGCCCTTCTCATCTCAGGTTCCGTGGTCCGAGCGGACGACGCGCTGCTCGGCAGCATTCTGATGATCGCGTCTGTCGTTCCGCTGCTGCATGGGCTGTGGATCGGGCGCCGCGGCCTCTAGACGAGCTGGCGACGGCGGGGGAGCTGTGGCGCCGGAATCGCCTACATTGTCGGGAGGGTGAACGCGATCGGAGTGAGCGTCGCTGCCATACCGATTATCAAGCGATGACGTTTACGAGGTAAGTTGTCGGCAAATTGAAATGCCTGGTCAGAGGCTACTGTGAGCTGACCGGGCGGATTCGGATGGGCGCGACAGACGCTCCTAACCTCCCAGAGGATGGAAGAACGAACCATGCCCGCTGCAACCCGAAATGCTTCGGACCGCTCTGTCAGGTTCGGCTTCGCCTTCATCGGCCTCCTTCTCCTTGCGGTAAACCTTCGGGTGTCGTTTGTCAGCGTGGGGCCGGTACTTGCGAACATCAGCGGCGACCTCGGGTTGTCCGGCGCTGCGGCAGGGTTCCTCACGGGTCTCCCGCTCATTGCCTTTGCAGTGTTCTCACCCGTGGCGCCCGCCTTCGCTTCCCGTCTGGGTCTCGACCGGGCCCTGTGGATGTCCCTGCTGTTCCTCGCCTCGGGCATCGTGCTGCGTTCCTTACCGGTGCCCGGCTTCATCTGGGTCGGCACCGGACTGATCGGCCTCGCTATCGCGTTTCTCAATGTCCTGGTGCCGTCCCTCGTCAAGCGGGACTTCCCGATGCGGGTCAGCCAGGTTACCGGAAGCTACACCGCCACACAGGCCGCCTTCGCCGCGATCGGGGCCGCCGTCGTCGTTCCCGTGGCACAAACGTCCCCGGCGGGATGGCGGCTTGCCCTCGGAATCTGGGTGGGACTGGCTCTCATCGCCATGGCGGTGCTCCTGCCGTGGCTGCGCCGGCACACGTCAGGCACTGCGCATGCCGTCAGGGCGGAGGTCTCTTACCGGTCGCCCTGGGCCTCAGCCTTGGGCTGGCAGGTGACGATGTTCATGGGACTGCAATCGATCGCCTTCTACGTCCTCATGGCGTGGCTTCCCACCATCGAACAAAGCCGCGGGGTCCCCGCCACTACCGCAGGTATCCACCTGTCCGTCTTCCTGCTCATCAGCGTGTTCGCCAGCCTCGCCGCAGGGGGAATCCTTCACCGGGGCTCTGACCAACGGCTCGTGTCCTTCGCGAGCGGCGCCCTCACGTGCGTGACGTTTCTCGGGCTCGCACTTGCGCCGGACTTCACATTGCTGTGGGTCCTTCTCGGGGCAATCGGATGCGGTAGCCTCATCGTCATCGCCCTGTCGCTGTTCAGCCTCCGAACCGTGAATTACCCGCAGGCAGCGTCATTGTCCGGCATGGCACAGTCTGTTGGCTACGGTCTGGCAGCGGTGGGCCCGGTGATGTTCGGTGGTCTTCGCGACGCGAGCGGAAGCTGGACCCTTCCGCTCCTCGGCACCGCGGCCCTCATGGCAGTGCTTGCCGTGACGGGCGTTCTTGCCGGACGGGACCGGGTAATCAGCGGTTCGACCTGACATGACCCGGATGGCCCTGTCAGTTTTCCGGGTTCAGTGTTCCCCGGGCTATGCTGTCGGCTGAGTGAGCCGGATCCCCGTTGTAGGGCTGGTTGGAAATGTCGACGACGGGATATTGGGACAGGTCGACGCCGTCTGGGATGGTGAATATACCGGATTCATTGTCGAGGACGCCTAGGCTGACCATTCTGGTGAGGTCGGTGGAGCCGACCCATACTCCCCTGAATCCATTGATGCGGTCATTGGAGAGCCGGATCATCAGTTGCCGGGTTCCATCTGGGAGTCGCTTGACCTGTGCTTCTCCGCCGCCGGTGTGCGTGGGCAGCGGAGTCAGGGACGCTTGGGCGAGGACGACCTCTGAGGAAGCCGTTTGGGTGGATGAGGGGGAGGGAGCGCCCGTGGGTCCAAGTACTCCGGCGGCGGTCCATCCGGCAGCGGAACCGACAACCATACCGGCCGCAGCGACGGCAATCCAAGGCCAGGGACGGGCCCGCCGGGTGCTGTGGCCGGCCTGTTCCGGCGACTTCGCGGCCGCTGTTTGCCTGCCGCGCTTCTGGGGTGCTTCATCCCCGTCCGGCCTGATCCGTGGCGTCACCAGCGGGGTGGCGGGATAGGCGGTACGCAGGCTGAGAGGGCCTGACGCGAGGGGATCTGTCGCCAGCGCCGATGAGAGCCCGAGGGCGTTATGGATGGCGGTCCAGTTCTGGCTTCCGGGTTCTTCAAGTTCGATGCCTGCGAGGTCGAGGGTGGCTACGCGCACGGCGTGTTGAAAGCCTCGGAGGGTTTCGCTGCACGTCACGCAGCCGGCCACGTGGACTGCTTCAGGTGCCGTACCCACCGGCTCTCCGAGTGCCATCAGGCTGAGAAGATCGGGATCAAGATGTTCCATGTTCCACCTCCAAGCGGGTGCGCAACCGGGTGAGGCTGCGCCGGATGTGGCTTTTGACGGTGCCCAGCGGGAGGTTCAGGCGGGATGAAATCTGGTCGTGTGTCAGGTCCTCGTAGAATGCCAGCCGCATTATTGCCTGCTGTGGATCCCCTAAATGTTGCAATTCCTCGTCCAGGGTTAGGCGCTCCGCTACCTCATCGACTAGTCCCGTATCCCGTCCGCCGGTGGGGTCCGTGACCAGATGTATGGCCGCTTGCTCGAGATGGCGCTGGCGGGACCGCGCGGACAACGCGTCAGAGATGGCGTTACGCGTGATCCCAATCAGCCACGCTGGCACCCGTGCAGCCTCGGGACGATATGTGGTCCTTGATTTCCAAGCCCGAATGAACACCTCCTGGGTCACGTCGTCGGCCGCGGTGCGCTCTCCCAAGGATCTCAGTGCCAGCGTGTAAACCAAGGGGCTCAACCGCCGGTACGCTTCCGCGAGGACACGCTCATCGCCGCTGGCAAACGCGTGATCGAGGACGGGGTCCCAATCATTCGCGGTGCCCGCTTCCATAGGTTCTCCTTTGGGCGGCAACGGCCGCTGATGAACCACATTATGCCGCTGCCTTGCGGACTCCGCCATGGTCCGGCGGCACCTGCTTTCCGATTGCACCCGCGCGTGCCGGTGGGGCCGCGGTCGACACGGCCCCACCGGGTGATGGAATGGCTGCGGAGCTGGAGAGGGCTAGCCCTCCTGGCCGCACGATGAGGAATCCACTACCTGGACGGCTATACCAAGATTATTCTTGGCGAGGCTTCCCCAGGCGTAGACGATGGTGTTCTTGCCCGCGGTGATCTTGACGTCCGCGGGGCCGATCACCGGGACAGTGGTACCCGCGGCTGCGACCGAGGCTGACACAGTTCCGGCCTTGAGGATGAGTGTCTCCTGATCCGGGTTGGTGAGTCCCTCAATGACGGCGGTCCCGCCAGCCAGCACATCGACGGCGGGAGCCGCAGCGACGTGCCGGACGGTCAGCTTGCCCTGCCCCTCCGGGCTGGGCGCGGTGTCATTGGTGAAGAGAGTGGCAGTGGGGGTGCCGTCAGCGGCCAGGTGCGCAACCGCTGTATAGTCCTGGCCTTCTTCCAGGTTTACGGTGACGGGTCCGATCACCGCGTTGTCGGCGCTCGTGGCGTCGGCTCCGGTGATGGCGATCTGGTGGTCCCCATCAGGGACATTCAACGGGCCCGCTAAAGTACCCGGCTTGAAGTTGTCCAAGGTGAGCTTGCCGTCGACCCAGACATCCACGGTCAGTCCAGGCACGCCGTGGAGGACGGACAGTTTGGCTGTGCCCTCGTCGTCTCGACTATGCCCATTGCCGGCCTGGGCCGGGGCGGCGAGGGCGAGTGCTGCCAGCAGCGTCATTGCTCCGGCGGCGGCAAAGATTTTCTTGCGCATTTCCAACTCCTCTGAGAGGCCCACTGTGGGGCGGTGGTTGTGCTTACACCCTTACTACCGACCCGAGGCTGTACTTGGATGCACCCCTAGAGAATATTCCGACGGAAACCGCCCGAGTGGCCGCACTGAGAAGCTGAAGTTGTGTGGATCCGCCGTGAGCGGCCTCCCTTCTAAATTTCGTCCTCGATGCTGATGTCCGGCTTCTTGGAGCGGGCAATGTGGCTTCGGCTGCCGGTGACTCGGGACAAGATCAGAGGCCGGATGTGATCGCTGCGAGCAGGGCTGTCCCGTCCGGGCTGCCGAGGCCGGTGCAGGGGTCCCATCCGGTCGCGGCCTGGTAGGTTCCGTTGTTTCCCGTGGTGACATCGTGGAAGCCGGACTTCAGGGTGTAAAGCAGGGGCTGGATCTGACCGAACCGGCGATTGGTCGTCTGGGCAAAGAGGGCGATCAGCGCCGCCCAGAGGGGTGCGACGGCGCTGGTGCCGCCGATGACCATGTCCTTGCCGTCAACCCTGACCTTGTACCCCGTCTGCGGGTCGGCCACGCCGCTGACGTCGGGGACGCCGCGCCCATGGCCGCCATGCACAGGGGCGGGGGCCGGAGTCGGCTTGTGGCGGCGCGAGTGGGCGGCCAGCCCGTTTTGCCAGGCGGGGACCGGGAAGGTGCGGCTGTAACCGCCTCCCGTTGCCGAATGCGGTCCGTCATTCCAAACTGTTTCGGACCTGATTCTTCCGGTCACTGGGTCGGCATCGAGGCGGGTGCCGCCGCAGGCCAGGGCGTGCGGGCTGGAGGCCGGAAAGTCGGCGTGGTCTTTGCCGTCGGTTGCACCGTCGGCGCTGCCATTGTCTCCCGCGGCTGCTGTGACGGTCACGCCCATGGCCGAGGCGTCGGCGAGGGCCTGGTCAAACGCAGTCCGTGCCTGGGGGGTCCAGGCGTCCTCGCTTTGGCCCCAGCTGATGCTGATCGCCGCCGGCGCCGCGGCGGCGTGGGAAGCGTTGATGATCGCATCAAGGAAACCGGCGTCCGTGTTCGGGGCGAAGTAAACGAGAATGTTCGCCCTCGGTGCCAGGGCGCCGACTACTTCGATGTCGAGCAGCACTTCCCCGTCCGCCCCGGTGGGGTCCTGTCCGGGCTGGTTTGACGCACCGTCAACTCCGACGGCGGTCACTGTCGGTCCGGTGATTCCGAGGCTTCCAAAGTAAGAGTCCAGGTCCGACTGGGCGAAGCCGCCGCCCAACTCGATGATGGCCACGCTCTGTCCCGCGCCGTCAGCGCCGGCGGGAAAGTTGTAAATCCTTGCCAGTTCCGGCGGTGTGTAACTGGTGGCCGCTGCGGCCAGCGGAATCGCGTGGAACTGGGCGCGGGCCTGGGGGCGGTCGTCAAGGCCAAGAACGGCCGTGACGATTCCCGCCAGCGCTGCCGGGACCTGCAGGCCTCCGGTCCGGTGCCGGTGGGTGACGTCGTGACCGTGGAGCCCGCTGCTCGTCACTTCCTCCAGGCTGGTGCCGAAGATCCGGCTCAGCTGTTCCACTGTCCCGGCGAGCCGGACGCGCCGCGCGGCAGGGTCCGCCTCGAGGACCTCCACTCCGAGCCGTGTGAACGTCTCGGTAGCGAGGCTCAGATCCGACGGTGAGGCGCCGTGGCGGGCGGCCAGCTCGTCGCGGGATATCGGTGCGGCCGGCGATTCCGGCAGGGGTTGGTCACGACGGAGAATTACGGTCACCTCGATCCTGCGGGCAGGGTCGACGGGCCCGTGCGTGGCTTGGATCCTTTCCGCGGCCGGGCGTTCCGAGCCGGGGAGAGGGGCGCTGTCCGTAGTGGTGTGAGGCGTGGTGCTGTTCTGCTCAGACATAAAATCACTCCGTTCCTCAGGGGACCACCTCACCACGAAATGGTCCCGGCGGCCCCGTCAACCGTGATGCTCTGGCCATTGCGAAGCCGGATGGTGGCATCGGCAACACCCACCACTGCGGGGATGCCGTATTCGCGCGCTACCACGGCTCCGTGCGATATTACGCCGCCCATCTCCATGACCAAAGCACCTGCCGTCATAAAAAGCGGTGTCCAGCCGGGATCAGTGGAGGGGGCCACCAGAATTTCCCCGGGTTCCAGGTGGGCGCCCACCGGATCCATAATCACCCTCACCTTCCCCGTCGCGGTGCCCGCAGAGGCCGGCGTCCCCGACAGGTGGTCGCCCGCAGCCGCTTGGGGTATCGCCGCGGCCTCGACGTCGGTGCCGTCAGAGAGCAGCAGGCGCGGAACGCGCCGGCGCCGGAGTTCGACGTCGTACAGCCGACGGCGGGTGGCTACGATTCCCTTGAGGTCCGCACCGCGAAGGCCCACGCGCAGTTCGTCGAAGTCCAGGAAGAACACGTCCCCGGCGGCGTCGACGGTTCCTTTCTCTACCAGTTCGGCGCCCACCTCCCGGAGTTGCCGGTGCATCTCGGCGAGCACCATCACAATGTAGAACTTGGGCAATTCCCGCAGGCCGGCCAGCTGCCGTGTCCGGTGCAGGCAGAACGACACCAGGAGCCCCCGCAACCGGCTCGTTGTCGCGGCACGCTTCACCAACTCACTGATCCGGGCCTCCGCGTGGTCAGCGGCCCTGGCGAACTGGCGGTCCGGCGCCCGTTCGGGATCTTCCACGCGGAGAAAGTTCGAGATCATGCCGAGGATATGGTCCGGTTCGTCCAACCACCTCGGCATCCCCAGGTCGATTTCCGCCACGGCCCGGTGGCCGTACTTTGAAAGGAACGTCTGCAGCCCGGCCTGGGCGGTGGCAGGCAGAATGCCCTCCCTGTAGCGGGAAGCCAGCTCGTCAGGCTTCAGTTCCATGAACGCGCGGCGGGACTCCGGATCCCCTCCCAAGGACACGGTCAGGTGCCACAACTCCAGGTCCATGATGGTGGTCACGTTGTGGGGAAGCCCGCGGAGGACAGCCTCAAGTTCACGCGGCTTGGCGATTCCGCGCAGCAACCTGCGGGCCGCTGCCAGCATCAGGTACCCCACGGACGGAGCCGCCACCGTGGCCTGGATCAGCCCGTTGATGGAGGTGGCCAGGATGTCCTCAGAGTGCTGCAGACGCCTGGCCGCGGTGGCCGGGAGGGGGAGCACCAGCGTGGCTGCGAGACGGTCCTGATACCGGCGCGCCCTCCGCAGTTCCCGGTCCGGCCACAGGAGGGCCCGGACCATGGCGGGGATCAGCTCTGCGAACTGGCCCAGGCTCTGGTTGATTTCAGCTCCACTGGAATGTGTCCGGGCAGCGTCGGACTGGCCCTTGCGGCGGGATTCTTTCCGGGGACGACGGACAACACTGAACCGCGGATCCTCCAACAGCGCAGGGAAGACCGCAGCTGACCTTCCGTCCGCGAGCGGCAGGACCCTCGCCAGTGCCTTGCGGCCGGATTTGTTGCGGATGAGCGGCGTCAGCTCCACGTACATCCGCAATCCGGGGTTCACGTAATTCCACGGTCCTTTGCTGCCCCTCATCAGGCCGAGGACGGAGAGCCCCATCGGCGTAATGGGGCGGGTGAGGCCCTGGAGCAGCGTGCCGCACAGGTAAACGCGAGTATCCCCGCCGGGGGCTGCGTCAGCCGCGCCGTCAGCGCCGGTCTGCCCGCCGGTCTGCCCGCCGAGCGGGTCGTCGTCCGGTAGCGGATACAGCGTGGTGATGGGCCGCGACTGGGTCAGCCAGGCCTTGCCGCCACCGTCGATCACCCACTCCACGTCCTGGGGCGCGCCCAAAAGCCGCTGGGCGGCGTCACCCAGGGATGTCAGTTCGCGAAGCTGCGACCCGGTCAGGCTGGGCGGCCGGCCGTGGGCCGGTGTCTGCTGCAGGATCCGGCCCGATGCCGTCTCCACCACGAAGTGGTCGGGGTTCACGGCGCCGGAAACCACTGCCTGTCCCGGCCCGGGACTGGCATCAATGACTGTCTCGGTCCGTGTGCCGGTCACCGGATTGGCGGTGAACAGCACACCCGCCGAGCCAGCGTGAACCATTTGTTGAACGACGACGGCGAGGCTCACCTCGCGGTGCCGGATCCCGTTCGTTGTGCGGTAGGCCACCGCCCGGTCCGTCCACAGGGAGGCCCAGCAGCGACGGACGGCCTCAACGACGGCGTCGGCTCCGACCACGTCCATGAAGGAGTCCTGCTGCCCTGCGAAGCTGGCAAACGGCAGGTCTTCGGCGGTGGCGGAAGAGCGCACCGCCACCGGCCCGCTGCCCAGCGCAGCATAGGCACCGCGGATGGCGGCCTCGACGTCGGGCGGCACCTGCGCTGCTGCCATCAGCCCGCGGCCACGCCCCGAGAGCCCATTCCGGTCTAAAGCCTGCAGTCCGCGAGCGCCGTCCGGGTTTTCCGCCCCGTCCAGCCGGGCGGCGATGACGTCCATGTCCGTTGGTGCGGCGCTGCGATAACCGTCTGTGGTCAGGCAGAAACCCGGTGGAACCGGGAAGTCCGCGGCGGCGAGGCGGCCGAGGTTGAGGGCCTTGCCGCCCACCGTGGACAGCGACGCGGACGCCAACTGGTTGAGATCAACGACGAGGCTCGCAGGGGCGTCGCCCCGCTCCGGAACGAGACTCCCAGAGTCCATGTCCTGCGCCTTGCCGTCAAACCTTGCCTACGGGAATATCCGGAGTGCAGTGTCCCAATTAAAATGTTGATGCGCAGGGCTGACCTGCAGACCCATGACAACCAGCATGATGGCTTCAAGTTCGCGCGAACGCCGGAGCGGGCCGACGTCGATAGGCCTGAGTCCTGCGGCGGCCGCCACAGCACTGACCTTCTCTTTGGCCTGTTCCGAGTCGCYGGCAATAAAAACGTCCAGATGCTGTCCGCCGACTTGCCCGTCCTCCAAGGTGGAGGAAAACGTAGTATTGAACGCTTTGACCACATCCGCACGTCCCTCCAGAAGGCGCGCTGTTTCTTCTGCTGCGGACGTGCCCGGCTCCGTGGTGAGCCGGTCGAAATTCGAGACGTCGACGGGGTTGCTGATATCCACAACGACCCGGCCATCCAGGAGGTCACCGCTTTCCAGGATGGCGTTATGTACTTCCTTGTGTGGCATTGCCAGGAAGACTATCGCTCCTGTGATGCCGGCCCCGATGACGCCACCGGTCGCGCCCGGTCCGAGGCTCTCGACCAGCGCCCGCGTTTTGGGGCCGTCACGCCCAAGAATCTGTACCGGATTGTTGCCCCTCAGCATCGCCGTGGCGAGTGCGCGGGCCATGTTTCCGCTGCCGAGAATGCTGATGTTGGTCATGATCATCCCTTGAAGAAAAATGCTGTGTCGTTGTGTCCATCCAGTAGACCTTGACAGGCCGTCGCTGCAACAGGGACGAAAGCCCCGGACACCGGTAGCCCGCCGGCTTTTACGCTTGGGCCCTGGGCGCCGTCCGTCGCCGATACCCGCCGACCACTGAGTCAGCCTCAGGGAACCTGGCCTGCAGTCGGGGCAGCGGTGTTGGTGTTGCCGTTGCGGCGTCCCTGGCCCGGCGTTTGGGTGCCTGCTCCATCGTTTCCAGCGCCGGCTCCCGTCCGGGCGTTGGTTCCCTGGAAGTTGCTGCTGTTAGTGCGCGCCGTCCGGTTGCCCAGGTCGATTTGCTTCTGAAGGACTGAGCCGCCGAAGAACCCGGACACCACCAGCAGGACACACACCAGCACCTTCGTTGAGCGGGCCGGCTTGTACCGTTTTTTCGGAATAAAAGGCTCATCGTCCGGTAGGGAAATCTCAGGTGCGTCGAACGGTGCCGGGTCTTCCTCATCAGGGCTCCCGAGGAAAACCGGGGCAGGCAATGCCTGAGTCACAGGAGCGTCGTCGGCGTCGTGGTGGCTGCTGGTCCTGAAAATGTTCATGGGTTGCCTATTCGTAGCGAAGTGCATCGATGGGCCGCAACTTTGCGGCTTTGTTGGCCGGGTAGACCCCGAATACCAGCCCAATGACGGCTGACACAGCCAGTGAGAGCCAGACTGTCCATGCCTGTACCTCCGGTTGGACACCCAGCACCGGGAACGCGCTGCCCGCGAAGCCCACCGCAATCCCGGCAATCCCACCGAGCACTGAAATCACCAGCGACTCGATCAGGAACTGGGCCACGATGCTGCCACGGGAGGCGCCGATGGCCTTGCGGATGCCGATCTCGCGTGTGCGTTCGGTGACGGTGACCAGCATGATGTTCATGACGCCGATCCCGCCGACCAAGAGGCTGATGGCCGCCACGGCACCGAGCAGGATGGTCAGGGTCTGTGTGGTGTTGGTGGCCGTGGTGAGGATCTGCGCCTGATTCCGGACCTGGTAGTCCCGGTTGCTGGAATCGACGTGATGGCGCGCGTCCAGGATCATCTGGACTTCATTCTGCGCCTGGTTCATCACCTCTGCCGAGGAAGCCTGCACTGTCATCGACGCCAGGGTTGGTGCATAACCGGTGAATTTGTTCTGCGCGGCAGAGAACGGAACCGCCACAACGTCGTCCGGATCGTTCAGGCCGGAGGAACCCTTGACCGCCAGCACGCCGGAGACCGTGAAGTTCTGGCCGTTCAGCTGAATCGTCTGCCCGACGGCGGAACCGGTGGCGGAACCGAACAGGTCGCTGGCCACCGTGTTGCCGATGACGGCAACGGGGTTGGCGGCCTGTTGGTCGGCGTCGGTGAACAGGGAACCGGACGCCGCGGCGCTGTTGCTGATATCAAAATACGACGGCGTGGTCCCCACAAAGCTGGCCACGGCGTGAGTGGCGCCGGTGTACGTTGCGGTGACACCCTGGGCTTGGACTATCGGCGCGGTGCGGGCCACGTCGGGAGCCAGAACCGGGTCCGTGAGTGCACGCTCGTCCTCGAGGGTGAGGTTGGTACTGCGGGTGCGGCTCGCTCCGGCCTGTCCGCCCGTGGTGCGACCTCCCGCGCTGGTGGAGCGGCTCACGGTGAGGACGTTTGTGCCGAGCTTACCGATCTGGGCTTTGATGTTGTTGCTGGTGCCGGCCCCCACAGCGAGCAGGAAAATCACGGCGGCGATGCCGATGAGGATTCCCAATGTGGTGAGCACGGAACGCATCTTGTTGGCGGCGACCCCGGTCAGGGCGAACCGCACGGACTCGAGGAGGTTCACGGCGCTACCGCCAGGGCTCTGCCGGGGACGGGCTGCTGGCGTACGTCCGAGACGATCCGGCCGTCCTGCATGCGCAGCACACGGCCGGCTCGCTCAGCGACGTCCATCTCGTGGGTGATCATCACGATGGTCCGTCCGGTCGCATGAAGGCTCCCGAAGAGGTCAAGGATTTCAGCCGAAGACCGCGAGTCCAGCGCGCCGGTGGGCTCGTCCGCCAGCAGGAGTACGGGGTTGGTCACCAGGGCCCGGGCGATGGCGACCCGCTGCTGCTGACCGCCCGAAAGCTGAGCGGGCTTGTGTGCTGCACGGCTGGACAGTCCGACGGTGTCGAGCATGGCCAGTGCCCGGAGGCGCCGGTCATGGCGTGCCACGTTGGCGTAGGCGAGCGGCATGGCCACGTTGTCAACTGCCTTGGTGCGGGAGATGAGGTTGAAGTTCTGGAACACAAAACCGATCTTGCGGTTGCGGATCTGCGCCAACTGGTATTCGTCTAAGTCTCTGGTGTTGATTCCGTCCAGCAGGTAGCTTCCGGCAGTGGGGGCGTCCAGGCAGCCGATGATGTTCATCATGGTTGATTTTCCGGACCCGGATGCTCCGATGATGGCCACGAAGTCGCCGCGCTCAATCGCAATGTCCACGCCGTCCAGGGCACGCACTTCCGCCTCGCCTTTGCCGTAGACCTTGCTGGCGCCGGAAAGTTCGATCACTGCCGCCATGGCTTACTGTCCGCCGTTCCGGGTGCCGCCGCCGCGGGTGCCCGCGCCGCCGAGACCGCCGGCGCCGATTCCGCCGCCAGTAGTGGTGCCGCCGGTGTCCAAGGTACTGGAGATGGCCGGGAGCTCAATCTGGTCGCCGTCGGAGACGCCGGTCAGGATCTGGGTGCGCCCGTTGGCGCTGACCCCGGTGGTGACAGTCACCGGCGTCGGCGTGCCGTTCTTCACAACATTCACCGTCTGCCTGTTGCCGGTGGTGGTGATGGCAAGGCCCGGGACCACCAGGGCGTTGTCAGCTGTTGCCGTGGTGACCGAAATGTTGGCGCTCTGGCCAAGGCGGAGTGTGGCCGGCGGATTTGCGATGGAGACAGTCACCGGATAGGTGACCACACCATTGGTGGTGCTGGATGTTTGCGCTATGGATACCACCTTTCCCGTGACAGGTGCGGCAGCCGGGTCCTGCGGCAGCGCGGGAAAGATGAATTCGGCCGTCTGGTCGGGTTTCATGCTGGCAACATCGGACTCGGAGAATCCGGCAACGACCTGCAAATGGGCTGTATCACTGATGGTCACCAAGCCGCTCCCGGAGGCAGCCGCACCCGAAGAAGCGGTCGATGCCGTCCCGGAGGCGGAGTTGCCACCGCTGCCGGCGCTGGCAGCAGATCCGGACGAACCCGCAGACGAGCTACCGGTGAGGGCGCCGACGGTGGCGCTGACCGCCGTGACGGTACCTGCCACCGGTGAGGTCAGGTTGCACGCAGCGACGTTCGTCCTGGCGGTTTCAACCGCGAGTTGGGCGCTGGTGACATTGGTACCCCCTGCGGAGCCCGCCGTGTTCCGGGCATTGCCGAGAGCCGTGGTCGCCGAGGCGACCTGCTGCTTGTCCTTAAGCTGGGTGGAAGCCGCCTGGTTCTGCGCCTGGCTGAGCGCGGCCTGGTCCTTGGTCAGTTGATTCTGGGCCGCCGTCACCGGGTCTGCCCAGTTGGACGGCTTCGGATTGGGGACGGGCAACGCCTGCGCGGCGGACACTGCGGCATTGTCCGCGTCGACAGCCTTCTGGGCTGCCCCAGCCGCTGCGGACTGTTGGGACGCATCCAGGCTGGCGGACTGCTGGGCATTGACCAGGCTCTGGTTGGCGGAGGAAACTTGCCCGGCAGCCGAGACCTGCTGTTGGTTTGCCTGGGCCGTCACGGAATCGAGTTGGGCTTGGGCCGCGTTCAGGGCGTTTTGGGCGTTGGTCGGATCGATGGAGACGATCAATTGGCCAGCGGTCACCTGCTGACCCAGTGTCGCTCCGACGGAGAGGATCACACCGCTGCAGTTCTGCGCATTCACCACGGTGGTGGACTGCGGCGCGACGCTGCCCGAAGCTGTTGCCACGGAGGAGATGGCCGCCTTGCCCACCGTTACCGTCCGCACAGCGGTGGCCGGGGTGTTGGAACCCGCGGCTGTGGCGGCCAGGTAGGCGCCCGAGCCGAGCGCCAAAATGACGGCGCCCAGGCCTAGGTTGACAACAACAGTTTTTGAGTTCATGCCTGGACCATAAGAGTCGGACCTGAATGAACCCCATGAATTTGATGGGAGTGCGCCTGATTGGACTAAATGTTAAGCGGGCAAACCAGTGGCCTCATTCTCCGTGCCGCAACACGTCCGGAAGTTCGTCCACATAGACCGTTTGCGGCGGCTCGAAATAGATCACCAGCACCTCTTCACCCACCGCGAAGCCGCTCGTCTTGTCGAACGGGTGGGCATGGAAGGCCATGGTGCCCCCGAGGTAGGGCAGCATCACTTCGCCGATGGTGCCGGGCCCGATGCGTCCGGTCACCCGACCGATCTTGCCTGTCAGGCTCCGGTCAACCTCCCTGTGCATCCCGTGGTCCCTAGGCTTCGGGCGCCTTGGGCGGGCGCTTGGCTTCCGGGCCTTTCTTGAGCGCTGAGGCGAGGGCGGGCAGGTAGTCGCCCGCCTGCGCGAGGATTCCGCCGAGCATCTTGTTGATGCCTTCGCCGCCGTTCAGGACGGTCATCTGGCCCACGTGTGAGAACGGCTCGGCCGCTGCGGCGATGATGGCGGGCATGTTCTCGGCGAGCTGCTGCGAAATCACCGCGTCCTGGTTGGTCCCCAAAGCTTCAGCCCGCGCCTTGATGCCGTCTGCCTCAGCCAGCGCCTTGGCTTTGATCGCGGAGGCTGCAGCATCACCCTTGGCCTTGGTGGCCGCGGCTTCGGCCTCACCGGTGACCTTGGTGGCGCCGGCAGCGGCGGCCGCGGCAGTGGCGTTCGCCTGTGCCTGCAGTTCCGTCCGGCGGGCGTTGGCCTGGGCCTCAAGTTCGGTGCGGCGTGCCAGTGCTTCGGCGGCGCTGATGTCCGCCGCCTTCTGGCCTTCAGCGTCGGTTCGTTTGGCGTAGGCTTTGGCGTCTGCGGGTTTCCGGACGGTGGTCTGGAGCTTCTGCTCTTCCCGGTCCGCCTCGAGCTTGGCCACTTCGGTTTCCTGGACCACCACCTGCTGCCGTGCCGTGGCGTCGGCCAGCGGGCCTGCCTGGGCGGCGTTGGCCTTGGCTCGTTCGGCATTGGCCTGCGCTACAGACTGCCTGATGGCTGAAACGCTCTGCGCGTCCGCAATCAGCGCCGCCGCTTCCGCCTCCTTCTCGGCCGCTTCACGGTTGCGGGTGGCCTCGGCGATGCGGGCTTCCATCTTCACCTGGGCAATGTGTGGCTTTGCGATGTTCTGGATGTACCCCGTGGGATCCTGCAGGTCCTTGATCTGCAGCGAGTCCACCACAAGCCCCAGTTTTTCCATTTCCACCCCGCTGGCGCTGCGGACCTGCGAACCGAGCTTGTCCCGCTCGCGGATGATCTCCTCCATGGTCATGCTGCCGATGATGGAGCGCAGGTGCCCCTCAAAGACGTTGTACACCTGGCTTTCCATCTTGGGCTGCTGACCCAGGAAGCGCCTGGCCGCATTGGCAATAAAGGGCGGAGCGTCGCCAATCTTGTAAATGACCACACCCTCCACGATCACCTGGATGCCCTGCGAGGTGACACAGGACACCTTGAGTTCAGTTTCATTTAGCGTGAGCGACAAGGTCCGCACCGTCTGGAGGCCGGGAAGGACCAGTGCGCCCTTGCCTGTGACAATTTTGAAATCCATTCCGGCCCGGGTTTCCAGGGTTCCCCGGGTCAGCCCGGAGATGATGAGGGCTTCATTGGGCTCAGCCACTTTCCACATCAGTTTCGTTGCCACCCAAACAAAACCAATGGCAACAAGCACCCCCAGGATGGTGGCAATAAGCGGGAAGAATGCTGAGAAGTCCGGCATGACCAGGTCCTTTCAAGGGTCACAGGCATCGCGCTAAAGCCCTGAAGTGCAGCTGTCCATTCCCGATCGGTCAAAATACGGATGATTCCGGCCTGTCGGGCCAGCTGTTGTAGTCAGTCTGATTGGGCTCCGCTCAGGAGTCCAGAGGCTGGCCGATATTTGCCTGCGGCAACGGAAATGATGCACGACGGCGGCACCTGGCTCGCGTCGTTGGGTGCGGTTCAGGCCCCCTCGGCCGAACTTCACGGCCGTGCGAAAAAGCCGCTCCCTAAATCAGGACGCGTTGCGGTCCTGGGGTCCCATGACGTTAGTTGGACCAATATCGGCCAACTCGTAGCCCTGGGCATAGATCGGCGGGGCGGCCTCTCCGGGAAGGAAACTGGGAAGCGTACTAAGGGGAGTGCGGCGCCGGATCGCGTTGCGCACGCCCATGCCGGCATTGAGCGCGAGGCGTGACCACCAGGTGCGTCGGGGGAGCCCGAGCGCCGCGGCGAGAGGTGCGTCGTCGAGCATTGTTGCGATCATGCGTTCCGTGACCGGATGGAGGAGCTTTGGCTGCATGCTTTGAAATACCTGAATGGTGGCGCCCATCAGCGTCTTGCCGGCCGTGCTTGGGGCCACCCGGCGGCGTTCGTAGTCGTCGAAGAACTTTCCGGCCGCCTCGAACGTGACGGGAATGTCCGAGATATGGATTCTCGCGCCCAGCTCGCGGAAGAAGCGGGTTGCGGCGTCTCTTTCGGTCTGGGTTGGTTTGCGCCAGCCGTAGCGGTCGGCGCACCGGATCGGAACCACCAAGAGGGTCATGAGCACATAAAGGAAATCCTCCTGGCTGCCTGGAACATGCCGGTGGACGCGGTTGAGCAGGGCCGTCATGTGTCGGCCGCGTTCCGAGTCCAAGCCGTTGGCGATGAGTTCGTAGATCACGAGGCCGGTGTCGATGGACCGCTTCATGGGCCGGGCGGGTATTTCCCCGTTCCGCACAAGTGTGGCTGAACCGGATGGAATGGCGAAGTTCCGGTAGTAGGCAAGAAAGAAGCCGAACTTGATGTCCTCTGCAAGGTCGAACAGAGCCATCTGACGGAACGTCTGCTCAAAATCTTCGGGGCCGCGGGACAGCTGCCTGTCCAGGCTCTGGGCCAGCGATGAATGGAGCCGCATCAGGAGGGACCTCCAACGGAGAGAAACTTGCTCAGCCGTCGTGCGCCGCGGCGCCGGCGTCCGGTGCAGCGGCGTCGGCGGCCAAGGCCTGATGCCGCCGATATATTTGGACGGCGGTGACTGCGGGTACGGTGGCCAGAGCCACCGCCCGCATCCATGGCCGGTCCAGTACATGGCCTGTGAGCGCGTCCAGGGAGAAGGCGCCGGGGCCGCCCAAGGCAAACGCTGCTGCCGCCACGGCCAGCACCGCCGGGTACTCAAGACCGCCTTCGGTGGCGAAGAACCCGCCAGGAGCATGGACGCTGGCCGCGACGGCCATGGTGGTGGCAGCGGCGGCGCCGGCGGCCGGGGTCGCCAGCCCTAGGGCAAGGGCGAGGCCGGCTCCTGCTTCTCCAACGCCTGCGAGTACGGCGCTTGATTTTGCGGGGCGGAAGCCCATGGCGTGCATGCCCTTGCTGGTGCCTTCGAGGCCTCCGCCGCCGAACCACCCGAAGAGCTTTTGGGATCCGTGGGCCATGAGCACCCCACCCAGAGCGACTCGGAAGATGGTCTGCGCCGCGGTTGCAGCAGCGGAGCTGGTCGTTTCATGGCTCATGGTGTGCTCCTCAGGTGATGTTGCCGCCGCGCTGGGCGGCGGCTCTGACGTGAAAATTCTACGTCGGGGACCCGATCAAAGTCCTTCAAAGATGTCCGTCAGCAACGGACTGCCGGCAGGCCGGCCCGGCCACGCCATGACCGTCGATTCCCGGGACGCCATCCTGGTCCAGCGGCGCTCATCCATGCCGGGATCCACCAGGGCCTCCCGCTGGGACTTGTGCTCCAACAGACCCGCAACAATCCGGTGCGCCACCGCGCCGGTGTCCACTTCGATGTCTATCCACTCATCAGGGACCGGTCGCAGGTGGTACTCGAGAGTCGGGTCCCACGGCGTCAGCCCAGCCTGTTGCCGCCTGAGGTTCCACCGTTCGAAGGTGGAGGCGCGCATGGCACCGTGCACCAGCCGGCGGAAGCCTGGGCCCGGCGTCTGCCGTGCCCTGTGGAATGCTTCATCGGTGGCCCTGCCGACGGCGATATGGTCCCGGTGCCCCGTGATTCCGTCGGGCCCGAAGGTCGCCACAACCTGGGGCCGTTCCGCAAGCAGTATCTCCAGGATCCTGCCGACCAGTTCCTCGAAATCCGCCTCCGCCACCTGCCCGTCGGCGTAGTCCAGCCATTCGTGCCGGTCGGGTACTCTGCCGTGCGCCCGCCACGCGTTGGCGCTCTCACGGCGACGCCAGGCACCCAACTCAGGGGGCGTCGTCGGGACCCCCGCGGCGATCTGTCCGGCTGCGCCGTCGGTGGCGAGCACCAGGCAGAACCTGAACCCCGGGTCATTCTCGTGCAGGGCAATCGAGCCCGCGCAACCGTACGCATCGTCATCCGGATGGGCGACCACCACCGCCAGGGAGTGCGGCTCATTCATGGGAGAAACGCTAGACCCTACAGGGGGAGAAGCACAGCAGCGCGGATCCGTCAGGAACCCGGCCGCCCAGGCCACTCCTTGCCCGCCCACGGATCGTAGTCGGCAAGAAGCTCCTCCTGCGGACGCTGCGCCTCGGGGATGTGCTGGAGGTTCACCCGCACCCGGTACCAGAGCGAGCTCGATCCGCGCATCCCGTCCACGAGCACGTCGGCGGGATGCAGCGCCGGGACGAGGTCAGCATGCCGGGCCTTCCACTCCTCAAGCGCCGCGAGTGCTTCGGGCTTGGTCCTGGTGCGGGCCACCTCGATGAGCGGCATCACCGATTGCCGGCGACCGGAGCCGTCGCCGGCGCGCGGCGCTTTCTCGGCGGGGCCAAGTTCTTTGGCCAGCGCGAGGAGCCCGTCGAGGGAGCCAACGGCGTCGTCGATCCCCGCGTGCGGGTCGCCCATGTCGGCGAAGCGCCCCGGCACCGTCCGCACGGTGAACTGTTCCGGGCGGGCGGAACGGACCTCGTCCCAGGTGAGCGGCGTGGACACCCGGGCATCGGGTAGGGGTCGCACTGAATATGCGGATGCCACAGTGCGGTCCTTGGCGTTCTGGTTGAAGTCGACAAACACACTCTCGCCGCGCTCCTCCTTCCACCACCGCGCGGTGGCGAGGCCGGGAGCCCTGTTCTCGACCTCTCGGGCGAGGGTCTCGGCGGCGAGCCGCACGTCGCGGTACGACCACTTCGGCGCGATCCGCACCAGGACGTGGAGCCCCCGCGACCCGCTCGTCTTGGGCCACCCAACGAGTCCGACGTCGTCGAGCACCTCCCGCGCGACGTAGGCGACGTCCACGATCTGACTCCAGTCGACTCCCGGCATCGGATCGAGGTCGACCCGGAGCTCGTCGGGGTGCTCGAGGTCCTCGGCGCGTACCGGGTGCGGGTTGAGGTCCAGGCAGCCAAGATTCACCACCCATGCGAGCCCGGCCGCATCCCGGAGGACGGCTTCCTCAGCTGACGTGCCGGACGCGTAGTGCAGTGTCGCGGTGTCGATAAAGTCTGGGTGGTTTTCGGGAACCCGCTTTTGGAAGAACGGCTCGCCGTCGATGCCATTCGGAAAGCGTTTGAGCACCATGGGGCGGCCGCCGGCGCCGCGCAGAGCACCATCCGCGACGGCGAGGTAGTAGCGAACCAGATCAAGCTTCGTGAGCCCCGGCCCGGGGAACACCACCTTGTCCGGACTCGAGATGCGAACCTCGGCACCGGCAATGGAGAGGATCTCGGCCGGGGTCTTGGAGGGGTTCATGACGCCACGCTAGCAACGATCGGAAGTCCCAACCAGACCCGTTGCCGCGGCAACCAAAACAAGGCAACGCACGACGGCGGCGCGCGGCGCCGCGTGCAGGCCCCGGTCAGTGCGGGGGGACCTTCGGCCCTCCCGCCGAAGGGGGTCTGGATTCATGGTGGGAGGAGCCCGAAGGGTGTTCGGAGCCATATGAGAAGGGAACCTCACGGTGAAGCCGATTACCGGTGAAATCTTCGTCGATGCCCCGGTGGAAGACGTGTTCGACTTCGTTGCCGATGAAAGCAACGAGCCACGGTACAACCCGAACATGCTCCGGGCCGAGAAACTCACCCCGGGACCCGTTGGGGTCGGAACGCGATTCGCCGTGATCATGCGCGGGCGCAGCCGCACGGCGTTGACCATCGAATGCACGGGCTTCAATCGCCCGCAGACGCTGAGCTCGCTCAGCCGGACTGCCGGGATGGAGATCGAAGGCGAGCTGACCTTCGTCCCCGAAGGAAACGGCACCAGCCTGCGCTGGCTCTGGACACTTCGCCCGCAGGGTGCACTGCGCGCCCTCACTCCCTTGATCCGGGCGCTGGGAAACCGTCAGGAACAGGCCAACTGGTCAGCGCTGAAAAGCTATCTGGAGGCCGCCCCGAGGAGGGCATGAGCTGCTGGGCTGTTTGGCCCGGTGACGTGGTCACGTGGCAAGCAGCCGGCCGCTGGATCCGCGCACGATCAGGTGCGTCGGCAGGGCCGCAGGTCCCCAAGGCTCGGCCGGCGGTGGGCCGGCCTCGGCGTGTGGAATGGCCGCCAGAATCAAGGAGAGCGCCGAAGCGCCGGCTTCACGGAAGGGTGAGGCAATAGTTGTCAGCGCCGGAGTGGTGAAGTCGGACCCAAAAATGTTGTCGAACCCGATCACGCTGAATTCGTCCGGTATCTTCACTTTCGCTGCCTGCAGCTCCCGCATCAGCCCGATCGCCAGGACATCGTTGTAGCAGAGGGCGGCGGTGGCTCCGGAAGAAATCACGTCCCTCGCCGCACGCCGGCCACCTTCCGTGGTGGGTGCCGTGGTGGGAACAAGCAGAGGCTCGCGCCCTGTCCATTCACAGGCGGACTGCAAACACTCCCAGCGGCGGGCCGAGATCCAGGAGGTCTCGGGTCCGCTCAGGAAAGCGATCCCTTGGTGGCGGCCGGAGGCAAGGTGGCGAACCGCTTCGGAGATGCCTGGTTCGACGTCGGGGACTACGGAATCCACGCCGTCAACACTGCGGTTAATGACAGCGACAGGCTTCGTGGCGTTGAGTGCCCGGATCTCCGGATCGGACATGCGCGGGCTGGCCAGAATGATGCCGTCGGTGGAGGGCTGGATACGCCGGGCGGCCACGGATTCTGTTGACGCCGATTCGGCCGACTCGGCCAGCACCAGGGTCAACCCCTGTGCGGCAGCGGCAGACTGGGCACCGCGGATCATGTCGAAGTAGCTGGGGTTGGTGATGTCCGCGACGATGAGCCCGATGGTGCCGGTGCGGCCACTCAGCAGTGCACGTGCGAGCGGGTTGGCCCTGAAGTTGAGCTCCGCGGCCGCCTCCTCCACGAGTTTCCTCGTTTTGGCGCTGACCCGCTCCGGTCTTCCGAGAGCCCGGGACACGGTGGAGGGATTGACGCCGGCGATTTTTGCGATGTCGTAAATCGTGACCGTGGGGCCAGCATTGCTCGAGCTCTTCGCCATGGCCTCATTCTCCCAAAGAGAACCCTTGAACGTCCGAATGCTCCGGGGTTAGCATGTCCGGCACGCGCCCAGCGGAAACTGACCTTGATCAGATCGGGGAGGACGGCCATGAGCGAGACAACTGCGGAGGCGTCATCGGCAAAGCTGATGGTGGACCTCATCATCTCCCTCGACGGCTATGCCTCCGCCGAGGGGTGGCCCGGCTGGTGGGGCCTGGAAGGGCCCGAGTACCTGGCGTGGCTCGACCAGGAAGGGGAGAAAAGCTATACGTTCCTTCTCGGGGCGAACACTTACCGGCTGATGTCCGGCATGTCCGATGAGGCCGCGGTGGAGGGGTCCGGGTACTCCGAGCATGAGGGGGCCAGCCTGACCGGCCTTGCCGCAGTGCCCAAGATTGTTTTCTCCTCCACTCTTCAGGCACCGTTGACGTGGCCGAATTCCGAACTGGTCACGGGCAACGCGGTGGAGGCCGTGACGGAAATGAAAAGGACCGGCACCGGCTCGCTGAGCACCCTTGGCAGCCTCAGTCTGGCCCGATCGTTGCTGACGGCCGGCCTGGTGGATCGGTTCCGGTTGGTGGTTTTCCCCGTGATCACCGGCCGCACCGGCCGGGAGCGGATCTACGACGGCTATCCGGACGTCGCGCTCGAGATGGTGGACAGCAGGACCTTCGACGGCCGGCTCCAGCTGCTTGAGTACGTCCCCACAGTTCTCACCGGGCGATGATTCCCACAAAGCAGGGAGGCGGCGGACACCGTCGGGTAATCCGCCGCCTACGCACGCGCCCCTATCCCGCGGCGACAGGCAAGGGCTCCAGAGGCACGTGACGCACTGCGCCCTTGTCCGCGGACAGGGCGAAAGCCGCATATGCACGCAACGCGGGGGAGACGGCACGCTCACGGTCGCGGGGCCGGTACCCGGTGGTCGCCTCCAGCAGGTCGCGGCGGCGGTCAAGTTCGTCGTCGGGAACTTCCACGCTGATGGAACGGGAAGGGATGTCGATGGAGATGGTGTCGCCGTTCTCGATGAGCGCGATGGCCCCGCCCGCGGCAGCTTCGGGGGAGACATGGCCGATCGAGAGTCCTGAGGTTCCGCCGGAGAAGCGGCCGTCGGTAATCAGGGCGCACTTCGCGCCAAGACCCAGGCCCTTGAGGAACGACGTCGGGTAGAGCATCTCCTGCATGCCCGGTCCGCCGCGCGGGCCCTCGTAGCGGATGACGACGACGTCGCCTGCGACGATCCGTTTGCTGAGGATGGCTTCGACGGCGTCGTCCTGGGATTCGAACACAACTGCCGGGCCGGAGAATTTGAAGATCGATTCGTCCACGCCGGCGGTCTTCACCACACAGCCATCCACCGAAATGTTGCCCCGGAGCACGGCCAGCCCGCCCTCCACGGTATGGGCGTTTTCGATCGAGCGGACACAGCCATTTGCGTTGTCAGTGTCCAGGGTGTCCCAGCGCTCGGACTGGGAGAAGGCCGTCGCGGAGCGGACGCAACCCGGCGCCGCGTGGAACAGTTCGACGGCGGTGTCGGTGGCCTTACCGCCGCGGATGTCCCAGTCGTCCAGCCAGGAGCGCAGGTCCGGTCCGTGCACGGAGCGCACATCGTGACGGAGCATCCCGCCGCGGTCCAGCTCGCCAAGGATGGCCGGGATGCCGCCGGCGCGGTGTACGTCCTCGACGAGGTAGTCGCCGTTGGGGGCAACCTTGGTCAGACACGGTGTCTTGCGCGAGATCGCGTCGATGTCCTCAAGCGTGAAGTCGAGTTCGGCCTCCTGGGCGGCGGCGAGCAAGTGCAGGATGGTGTTGGACGAGCCGCCCATGGCGATGTCCATGGTCATGGCGTTTTCGAATGCTGCGCGTCCGGCGATGGCCCGCGGCAGCACCGACTCGTCGTCGCCGTCGTAGTAGGCGTTGGTGATGTCCACGATTGCCTTGCCGGCGTCCTGGTACAGGTCCTTGCGAGCGGTGTGCGTGGCAAGAGTGGTGCCGTTCCCCGGCAGCGAGAGGCCCAGGGCTTCGGTGAGGCAGTTCATCGAGTTGGCCGTGAACATGCCCGAGCAGGAACCACAGGTGGGGCAGGATGTTTCCTCGATGCGCAGCAGATCCTCGTCGGAGACGGAGTCGTTGACGGCGTCGGCGATGGCGGAGATCAGGTTCAGGCGCTTGCGGACAGTGCCGTCCACCAGGACCGCGGTGCCGCCTTCCATGGGGCCTCCGCTGACGAAGACCGTGGGGATGTTGAGCCGCAGCGCTGCCATCAGCATGCCGGGGGTGATCTTGTCGCAGTTCGAGATGCAGATCAGGGCGTCGGCGCAATGCGCGTTGACCATGTACTCCACGGAGTCGGCGATCAGGTCGCGCGAGGGCAGCGAGTAGAGCATTCCGCCGTGGCCCATGGCGATGCCGTCGTCGACGGCGATGGTGTTGAACTCGCGCGGGATGCCACCGGCCTCAATGATGGCGTCCGAGACGATGCGCCCGACCGGCTGGAGGTGTGTATGCCCGGGGACGAATTCGGTGAAGCTGTTTGCGACGGCGATGATCGGCTTGCCGAAGTCGGATCCGTTGACGCCGGCGGCCCGGAGCAAGGCGCGTGCGCCCACCATGTTGCGGCCGTGGGTGACTGTTCGTGAGCGTAGAGGAGGCATGTAAGCAGTCAACCAGTGGGGGAGCGGCGGCGGAAGACGGTGCTGGTACTAGTAGTGGGAGTGCTAGATTCTTGGGATGAGTGATGAACGACGGCGGGAGCTGGGGCAGTTCCTGCGTGACCGGCGCGGAAACCTGGTTCGCGCGGAGCTGGGTCTGCCGCCCATCGGACGCAGCCGCACCCAGGGGCTGCGTCGTGAGGAGGTTGCCTCCTTCGCCACCGTCAGTGTCACGTGGTACACGTGGCTCGAACAGGGCCGGGAGATCAATGCCTCGCGCCAGGTCCTTGAGGCCATCGCGCGGGTGCTTCAACTGACGGCCGCCGAGAACGCGTACCTTTTGGCTTTGGGGGGCTACACTCCCGTTCCGGTCGCGGACGTCGCCTCGATAGAGGAAGCGCCCGCACACGTGCAGCGGCTGCTGGACTCTTTGGACTTCCCGGCCTTCGCCGTGGCTCCGGACTGGGGGATCGCCGGTTGGAATCGTGCGTACGCCGGCCTGTACTCGCGAATAGCGGCCGTCGGCCCGGCTGACAGGAACCTGCTCTGGCTGATTTTCACGGACCCGCACCTGCGCGAGATGCTCCCCGACTGGGAAGAGACGTCGCGGCATTTCGTTGCTGAATTCCGCGCCGAAGCAGGGGCGCGTCTTGGATCGGCGGCCCACACGGCGCTGATCTCCCGCCTGGCCGGGGCCAGCCCCGAGTTCGCCCAGCTCTGGGCGGACCGCGGCGTGGAGCGCTTCGCGTCCCGGCAGCGGGTGTTCCTGCATCCCGAGGCAGGCAGATTGGTCTATGAGCAGCACCGGCTGGTGCCATCGGACGCTCCCGAACTGCACCTGGTTATGTACGCTCCTGTCCCGGGCACCTGAACTGGTTCAGCCACTGCGAGGCGAAACGCGCGGAACTCGTCGAAGTCGGATGTGTCAGTGGTCATTGGGGCACTCTGGTTGCGCGCCGTTGGTGACGCGTCATGGGTCATAAATCTGACAGAAGACGAAGGCCGTTGACAGCCCGCTCCGGACTGCGGAAAGTGGTTCCTAAATCTTCGGGGGTACCCATGGGCAACGGCGACTATGGTTTTGAGTTGAGGCTGATCCGGGCGTGGCAACTACGCCGGGACACCGACGTCGTACATGTCGCACTCCGGCAACAACGGCTCATCACAGCGCTGGCCATTAATGGCCCCCGAACCAGAAGCTACCTGGTTGGTCTGCTCTGGCCGGAGAGCCCCGAGTCCAGGGCGCTCGAAAGCCTTCGGGTTGCCCTGCATCTCATTTCCCGGCAGGTCCCGGGCCTGCTGGTCAACCACGGACGGATGCTGTCCCTTAGCGAACGTGTGGATGTGGATCTCCACCGGCTCCGCGACCAAATCCGGGAGTTGGGCCGGACCGGCCTCAACGGAAACGTTTCGTCGTGTCTCCAGCAGTTGCGGGACTCCGAGCTGCTCCCCGGCTGGTACGACGATTGGGTGCTCTTTGAACAGAGCAGATTGCAGCAGGACCGGCTCCATGCGTACCACATCATCTCCCGCTCGTCGCTGGCCCGGCGTGATTATGAGTCCGCCCTCGAAGCCGCGGAGGCGGCCTTGGAAGTCGAACCCCTCTACGAGAGCGCGGTTGGTCTCCTCATCGAGGCTGAACGGGCGCGCGGCAACAATGCTGCCGCGGTTCGCGCCTTCAACAAATACGAAACGAAACTGAAGGCGGACATGGGCCTGGTGCCCTCAATGGCCATACGGCGCCTTGTCTCGGACATGTCGTGAGAGCCAACCGCCAGACGAATTCAAAGATCGCGCGGGAGCGCCGATCGTGCGTCAAGCCACTGGCCGACCAACCTCAGGACTTCATCCGGATCAGCAGTGGAAATAGTGCGCGGATCTTCGTCCGGTGCCGCGCTGTAGGTTAGCCTGGCGCGGAAGCCCGGCGCCTGATCCGGCTCGTTCCACGTGCGGATGACCAAGGCGGCCATAGCCGGCATCGCCGGGCCTGACTCGCTTTCGGCGGAGGCTCCTGACGGCGGATCGTCCTGTGTCATCGCATTTCACCCTACTCTCATTCGGCGGGCTCCCAGTGAGTGGAAGTTCATGGAGGCTTCCTCGATCCTGCAGCAAAAGAATCAGCAATCGGCCTAGCTAGGCGAAAGGTTTGCTCAAGATCGCCGCAGCCAGGCACGTCCGTTCTCGGCGGCAGGGCTGTTTCACATTGGAACACTGTGCCCTGCGCCACACCCCTCACCCTGAATACAGAGGCAGTGGCCTGCATCACAGTCTGACCAATGAGCCTGTTTCAAGGGAGAAACACATGACAAGCAGTACAACATCATCGCCGGCGATGACGCCGCGCCGTGCGGCCACCGCCGCACTCCTGGGCAGCGCGCTCGAGTACTACGACTTCTTCGTCTACGGCGCCGCAGCAGCCCTTGTCTTCAACGGACTGTTCTTTCCGTCGGGTGACCCCACCGTTGCCCTGATCGCTTCGTTCGCCACTTTTGCGGTGGGCTACGTGGCCCGGCCTGTCGGCGCAGTGGTGATGGGACACTTCGGTGACCGCCTCGGCCGCAAGCGGGTCATGCTCGCAACGGTGGTCATGATGGGCATCGCCTCCTTCGCCATCGGCTGCCTGCCGACCTTTGACCAGGTGGGCCTCCTCGCCCCGGCACTGCTGGTGGTCCTGCGCGTGGTGCAGGGCTTCTCTGCGGGCGCCGAATCCGTCGGGGCCTCAACGCTGACCGTTGAGCATTCCCCTGTCGGGAAGCGCGGATTCTTCACCAGCTTCGTGATGGTAGGGTACGCCGTGGGCTGCTCGCTGGCCACCATCGTCTTCCTGCCGGTGGCGCTCCTGCCGGCCGAGCACCTCTACGGCTGGGGCTGGCGGGTGCCCTTCTGGCTCAGCGCCGTTGTTGTGGTCATTACTTACTACGTCCGCAGCCACCTGGACGAAACCCCGGTATTCGCCGAAGCCAAGGAAGAAAGCGCCGTCCGGAAGCTGCCCCTGAGCGACGTTTTCACGTACCACTGGCGCAGCGTGATCTGTGTGGCAGGAGCGTCCCTGCTGGCTGCGATGCAGACGCTGTTCGCCGTGTTCAGCCTGTCCTACGCAACCTCGCTGGGTATTGACCGAAGCATTATGCTCGCGGTCATCTCCGGCGCAATCGCGTTCTCCATCATCACCATTCCCGCCGCCGGATACATTTCCGACATCATCGGCCGGAAACGGACCGTGCTGATCTCCGCTGTCGGTTGTTCGCTCACGCTCTTCGGGTACCTCTGGGCGATCTCGACGGCGGATGTGCTGATGATTGCGGTCTTCGCCTTCCTCAACATGAGCCTGTTCTTCAGCTGCTACAACGGTGTGTGGACATCCTTCTTCGCCGAGCAGTTCCCGGCACCTGTCCGCTTCACCGGCATGGCCGTGAGCAACCAGCTTGGGAACCTCCTCGCCGGCTTCGCCCCCATGGTGGCCGCGATGCTCCTGGTCCCCGGCCCCTCCGGCGGGCTGCCCGTGGCCATCTTTGGCGCAGTTGCCTCCGCCATCGCCGCGGTTGCGGTGCTGGGAATGCGTGAGACGTCCAAAACCCCCACCGAACTGCTTGGCGGTCCACGGGCGGCGGCCTCCACCAGGCGGCCTCGCTCAGCCGACGTTGCCGACTCCAAGCCCACTCCTGAATCGATCATGAAATAGGCGTACCAGGCCTGCACCACGAAACGACCCCCGACGCAGTGTCGGGGGTCATTTTCGTGGTGCATTCCCGGGGCGGAGCCGACCCCAACCCGCAGGTTAACCGCCGGGCGCGATCATTCGTTCGTCGTCGTCAATCTTCAGGGCACGCATCTTGCGGTACATCGTGGTCCGGCCGATGCCGAGGATCTCTGCCGCACGCGACTTGTTTCCCGCGGCTTCCGCCAGGGCTGACACAATGGCATCGCGCTCGGACTGTTCGTAGCGGCTCAGCGATGACCAGGACGTCCTGCGCATGGGAGAAGGCAGGTCTTTGGTCTGAATCAGGCCGCTTCCGGCCGAACCGTGCAGATCACGGAGGAGCCGTGCAAGTTCGGCCACATTGCCAGGCCAGCGCCATGCCACGGTGCTCGGCAGGTTCATGGGTCCTCTTCCAGTGGGCTCCATTTCACTATCCCACCGGCTATTACGCCGCGTCCAATACCTATTAGGGTCCGGATTATTGCAATCTGTGAAAGTACGTAGCTATGGAGATCCAGCAACTGCGAGGGTTTCTGGCCGTAGCAGAGGAGCTGCATTTCGGCCGTGCGGCGGAACGGCCCCACCTTGCACAGCCGCCGGTGAGCCGAACTGTGCGGCAGTTGGAGCGGGACCTCGATGCTGACCTGTTTATCCGCAGCACCCGCAGCGTTCAGTTGACCGCGGCGGGAGCGGCCCTCATGACGCCGGCCCGCGAGATCCTTGCCGCCGTGGACAGTGCCAAGTCCAGCGTTCTTGCTGCCGACCGCGGGGAAGCGGGAACCGTCAAGCTCGCCTATGCCGGTGCCTCCACCCACGTGCTGGTGGGAGTCCTTGCCCGGGAAGTCAGGAGGACCCACCCGGGCATAGAATTCCGGCTGAACAGCCAGGACTTCGCCCTGCCCGCCCTGGCCCGGGTGCTCCGTGGCGAGGTGGACATCAGCCTTGGCCGGTGGGATTTTGTGCCGGCAGGCGTCAAGTCCCGCATCATTGTGCAGGAACACCTGGTCATGGCCGTGCCGGCATCCCACCGGCTCGCCTCGCAGGAGGAAGTGCACCTGGCGGAACTTGCCGGCGAGCCGTTCGTGGCGCTGCCCCCGCATGAGGGCTCTGTCCTCGGCGACCGGCTGCGCAGGCTCAGCCTGGGAGCCGGCTTCGATCCCGACATCGTCCAACGGGCCCCGGATTCATGGACAGCCATGGCCCTGGTGGGAGCGGAAGTGGGGTGCTCCCTGACTGTTTCCACCGTGGCCGAGAACGTGACCGACCCCCATGTGCACTTCCTGCGCGTGCTCGACGAGACCCTGCCGGTCTACCTACGGATGGCCTGGCGGGAAGCCTCGGACAACCCGGCGCTCGGCCTGGTCCTCGCGCTTGCAGAACAGGTCTGGGAAGGACCGGCAGAAGCAGCCCCGGCGGGATGAAACCTGCGCTACTCGGCCGTGGGACGCCGTCGCTGCTGTTTCGTTGCTGACCGCTGTTGCTTGGCGGCGAGGTGCCGGTGTTTGGAGCCCCGGGTGGGTTTGGTGGGCCGGCGCCGGGGAGCCTCCGGGGCAAGGGCAGCCCCCACGATGTCCGCCAGTTTAGCCAACGCGATCTCGCGGTTGCGCAGCTGGGAACGCTGCTCAGAAGCAGTCACCGTGACCACACCGGCGATCGGGCGTGGTCCGAGGCGCGTCAGCAGCATCAGCCGCTGGCTTTCGGACAGCACCGCCGAATCACCAATGTTCCATGAAAGCTCCACCCGGCTGTCCGTGGTGTTGACGTGCTGGCCGCCCGGACCCGAAGAGCGCGAGAACCGCCAGCCCAGCTCCGTCGCGGGAATGGTGAGCGCAGGCGACACCTCCAGATCCATGCCACCAGCCTTGCACAAAATGTCACAGTCCCTCACCCGGGCTTGAGATCACTGAGCATGCAAACTGGTGGTATGGATGATGCTGAAGCAGTGACTACTCAACGCTCGACGGTGGAGGCTTGGACGCGGGCGTTGGCGGAGCCGACCGGTTCGCCTGGCGGTGGCGCGGGGACGGGAGTCATGCTCGCCATCGCCGCGTCACTGGCCTCGATGGTTGCCGGCTACACCGAACCTGACCCGCACAAGCGGACGGAGCTCGACGCTATCCAGGAGCGGGTACGTTCGCTCCGCGAGGCCGCGCTCCGCCTTGCCGACGATGATGCCTCGGCATCCAAAGCTTTCGGCGCCGCGTTCCGTCTGGAGCGTGGACCGGAGCGCGAGGACGCCATCCACCGGGCATCCGTCCATGCAGCCAAAGCATCCGCCGTGCTCGGCGATCAGGCCATTGCTGCCACAGGGGATTTGGGCTGGCTGGCGGCCAACGGCAACCCGGCGCTCATAGCGGACGTCGTTGTCGCGTTCGGTGCCCTCAGGGCAGCGGTGACGGGGGCGCGTACCAACGTGAGTTTCGATCTCGCCGCGCTCACGTCCGCGGGCGGGACGCTCGAACAGGTCCGTGAACAGCATCCAGCGCTGTGGGAAACAGTCGAGCGGCTCACCGCCGCACTTGAGCGGATCGACACACTGACCGCCGGGATTGATCACCGCGCCGCACCGACCGACGCCGGGTGAACTCTGGCTTCCGTAGCGCCCGGTGCAGCGCGCCTCACACCAGCGGCCACGGATACCGCATGCCGGTATGGTCCACCGGCAGCACGCCGTCGTGCAGTACCCGCCGGACGCGGCGCTGGAGTGCTGCAACCTCGGCGTCGTCGAGGAGTTCGGCCACCTCGGGGGGTACGGCCTCGGCGAGCGGGATGATGTCCTCGAGCAGGGCGCCGGGGATCGGTTCTCCGGCGAAGTCCCAGATGACGGTCCGCAGCTTGAAGGGCGCGGCGAAGCACAGCCCGTGGTCGATGCCCCAGATCCGCCCGTCGTCGCCGCGGAGCACGTGCCCGCTCTTCCGGTCGGTGTTGTTGGTGATGTAGTCGAACAGGGCGATCCGGGACAGGAAACGGTGGGTCTCGGGTGCGTCGGCGTACAGGGTGAAGTAGTGCTCCCGGAAGTCGCATTCGACGAACCACTGCAGCGACCCGATGCCGAGAGGGGCGTCCTCGCGGATTACCGTCGTCGGCACCAGCCCCCACCTCAGGTACTCACTGAGCAGGTAGGCCGCACGTTCCCGGCGAAACAGCCCTGGCAGGAAATCGGACAACGGGCGTTCGCCGGCTTCGGGCTTGTAGACCGCTTGTGCGGAGTCGGCCCCGTTGGAGACCCGGACGAGGAACGTCTCGTTGCTGCTGCGGAGGATGCGTCCGAGCAGCTTCACCCGGCCTTCGCTCAGTAAGGTCAGCTCCCTGCCGGGCACCAGCCGCCCCCTTTGCCCGTGGGTCCCACCTTCACGGCGCCCTCAGTCCACTCAGCGGTTCTGCGGTGGAATTCACCATCAGCACCGCCGGTGCCCGGCCCTCCAAGTAGGAGATGGCCGACACGGAACCGGGGCTGATGAGAATCCGCTGGAACAGGTCCAGGTGCGTGCCCAGGGCGTGGGCGAGGGCTGCCTTGATGGGGTCGGCGTGGGAATAACATACGACGACGCCCCCTAGGTGGGTAGTGCACAGCGCCTCGAGCGTTTCCACCATGCGTGCCTGCATCTGTACGAAGCTCTCACCGTTCGGGAAGCGGAACGCCGAGGGGCTGTGCTGGACGGTCTGCCATTCCGGCAACCCCACGAGTTCCGCGAGCGCGGCGCCCGTCCAGTCGCCGAAGTCGCACTCGATCAGGCCTGCATGTTCGTGCATGTCCAGCCCGCTGCGGGCGGCCGTCGGTTCGGCCGTCTCGCGGGCGCGTTCCAGCGGGGAGGAATAGAGGCCGTCAATGGGCAGGCCGGCGAGGCGTTCCGCCACGCGTTCGGCCTGGTCGCGGCCCCGGTCGGACAGGTGCAGGCCGGGGGCCCGGCCCGGCAGCACCATGCCGGTGGTTGGCGTCTCGCCGTGCCGCACCAGGAGCAGGAGCGTGCCTGGTGGTTCCGGCGCCGCTACCGATTGTCCCGGGGGAGTCGATGTGATCATCAGGATCCAGCGTATCGTTCACCGGCTGCCCCGGGCAGGAATTGTCGTGAACTGCTCGATTCCCGGCTGGTTCGGGGTCTACCGTAGAGGGGTGAGTGATCGCCCCGATATCTTCACCGTTGGTGAGTTGCGTGCCGCCGGCCATGTCCGCAAGGACCTGCGCCTCGAAATCCGTGACAACCTGCTGGCTGCGCTCGCCGCAGGCAGCGACCCCTGGCCGGGGATCTTCGGGTTTGGCCGGACTGTGCTGCCCCAACTGGAGCGCGCCCTGATCGCCGGGCACGACGTCGTCCTGCTCGGTGAACGTGGGCAGGGCAAGACCCGGCTCCTGCGCACCCTGGCAGGCCTGCTTGACGAGTGGTCGCCGGTGATCGAAGGATCCGAGCTGAACGAACACCCGTACGAACCGATCACCGAGCAGTCCCGCGCCCAGGTCCTCACCGAAGGGGACCGCCTGCGGGTGGCGTGGCGCCACCGCTCGGAGCGTTACGTCGAGAAGCTGGCGACGCCGGACACCTCCGTTGCCGACCTCATCGGCGACGTCGATCCCATGCGTGTGGCCGAGGGCCGCCGGCTCGGGGACCCGGAAACCATCCACTACGGCCTCATCCCGCGCTCCAACCGCGGCATCGTCGCCATCAACGAACTGCCGGACCTCGCCGAGCGGATCCAGGTATCGATGCTGAACGTGATGGAGGAGCGGGACATCCAAATCCGCGGCTACGTGCTGCGGCTGCCGCTCGACGTGCTGGTGGTCGCGTCCGCGAACCCGGAGGACTACACCAACCGCGGCCGGATCATCACGCCCCTCAAGGACCGCTTCGGCGCAGAGATCCGCACCCACTACCCCTTGGAGCTGGAGGACGAGGTCTCGGTGATCCGGCAGGAGGGCCGGCTCGTGGCCGACGTCCCGCCCGTCATCCTCGAAATACTGGCCCGGTACACCCGGGCGCTGAGGTTGTCGCCGGCCGTCAACCAGACCTCGGGCGTCTCGGCACGGTTCGCCATCGCAGGAGCCGAAACGGTTGCCGCCGCGGCCCTGCGCCGGGCCAGCGTGCGCGGGGAGGAGCAGGCCGTGGCGCGGATCATCGACCTGGATACCGCCGTCGAAGTCCTCACCGGAAAGATCGAATTCGAATCCGGGGAGGAAGGCCGCGAGGAGGCAGTCCTGGACCACCTGCTGCGCACGGCCACCGCTGAGGCGGTGCGGGCGCACTTCCAGGGCCTGGACCTTGGACCGCTTGTGGCCGCACTCGACGGGCACCGGACTGTCACCACCGGAGACCAGGTCACTGCCCGCGAGTTCCTCGAAAACCTGCCGTCCCTCAACGGATCAGCCCTTTACGACGAGATCAGCGGCAGGCTGGGCGCACAAAATGACGGTCAGCGCGCCGCCGCCATCGAACTTGCCCTCGAAGGCCTTTACCTCGCCCGACGGATCTCGAAGGAGTCCGACGACGAGGAAACCATCTACGGCTAGCGAATCCGGAGAGAGGCGAACCATGAGCCTTCACCACCGATCCTCCAAATACGGCCGGTACGCGGGAGGGCCGGACCCGCTTGCGCCTCCGGTGGACCTGGCCGAGGCCCTCGACGCAATCGCCGAGGACGTCATGGACGGGTACTCGCCCCGGCACGCCCTGCAGGAGTACCTTCGCCGCGGCGGCCGGAACAGGGAGGGGCTGGACGACCTCGCCAGGCGGGTTCAGCAGCGCCGCAAAGACCTGCTGGGCCGGCACAAGCTGGACGGCACCTTCAACGAGGTCAAAAAGCTGCTGGACACCGCGGTGCTGGAGGAGCGCAAGCAACTGGCCCGCGACGCCATGATGGACAACACCGACCGCGCCTTCCGGGAAATGCAGCTGCAAAACCTGCCGCAGTCCACGGCCGCGGCTGTCAACGAGCTTGCCGCCTACGACTGGCAGTCCAGCACCGCGCGCGAAGCCTACGAAGCGATCAAGGATCTGCTGGGCCGCGAGGTCCTGGACCAGCGCTTTGCCGGCATGAAGCAGGCACTCGAGGGCGCAACGGAGGAGGACCGGGCGGCCGTCAAGGAGATGCTGCAGGACCTTAACGGGTTGCTCGGCAAACACCGCCGCGGCGAGGACACCGACGCTGACTTTCAGGACTTCATGGCCAAGCACGGCCAGTTCTTCCCGGAGGATCCGCAGTCTGTCGAAGAGCTGATCGATGCCCTCGCCCAGCGGGCGGCTGCGGCCCAGCGGCTCATGCAGTCGATGTCCGCCGAGCAGCGGGAGGAGCTGATGCGCCTGTCCGCCCAGGCGTTCGGCTCACCCGAACTCATGGCGCAGCTGGACCAACTCGACGACAGCCTGCGGGCCCTGCGCCCCGGCGAAGACTGGACCGGCTCCGAACGGTTCGACGGACAGGAAGGCCTCGGCCTGGGTGACGGCACGGGCGTGCTCCAGGACATCGCCGAGCTCGACGAGCTGTCGGAACAGCTCTCCCAGTCCTACAACGGATCACATCTGGACGACCTGGACCTGGATGCCCTCGCGCGGCAGCTCGGGCAGAACGCCGCCGTAACAGCCCGCACCCTGGCCGACATCGAGCGGGCCATGCAGGACGGCGGCTATTTGCGGCGCGGGACCGACGGTGACCTCCGGTTGTCCCCGCAGGCGATGCGGCGGCTCGGCAGGTCCCTGCTGCGGGACACCGCCAAGCAGCTCTCCGGGAGGCAGGGGCGCCGCGACACCCGGGTGGCCGGCGCCGCCGGCGAGCAGACCGGTTCCAGCCGGCAGTGGGAGTTCGGGGACGCGGAGCCCTGGGACGTCACCCGCACCATCACCAACGCGATCCGCCGGACCATGGCCGACGGCGGCGACCCGGGCAGCGGATTACGGCTCAGCGCGGCGGACATCGAGGTGGCGGAGACAGAGGCACGCACCCAGGCCGCCGTCGTTCTTTTGGTGGATGTGTCGTTCTCGATGGCGGCCGAGGGGCGCTGGGTGCCCATGAAACGGACCGCGCTTGCCCTGCACCACCTGGTTTCAAGCCGGTTCCGGGGGGACAAGCTGCAGCTTGTCACCTTCGGGCGCTACGCCCAGAACCGGGATATCGGCGAGCTCACTGCGCTGGCGTCGCAGCGGGAGCAGGGAACAAACCTGCATCACGGCCTGCTGCTGGCCAACCGTTTCTTCCGCCGGCACCCCTCGATGCAGCACGTCCTCCTGGTGGTCACCGACGGTGAGCCAACCGCGCACCTGCTTCCGGACGGAGACTCATGGTTCGACTATCCGCCCGACCCCGAGACCATCCGCGTCACCATCGCCGAACTCGACCGCCTTGGCCGTGCCGGCACACAAACCACCTTCTTCCGCCTCGGTGATGACCCGGGGCTCGAGCGCTTCGTCCAGCGGATGGCCCGCCGGGTGGACGGCCGCGTGGTTGCGCCCGAAGCCGGGGATCTCGGCGCCGCCGTCGTGGGCGAATACCTCAGGGCCCATTTCCGCGACCGCCCCTACGGCGACGCCGACTGGGTCTCCTAGCGCTTCCGGGCCGGCTTCCACCCCGCTGAATGCCCGACGGCGGTCAGGCGGGTTGGGGTGCCTTGCTCACCGCGGCATCGTCTACCTCGGCTGCGTACGCCTGTGCCTGCCGGCCAAGCCAGTGGGCGCTCTCCTTGGGTGTCCTTTCCTGGGTCTCGCGGTCCACCGCGATGAGGCCGAACTTCGGACGGTAGCCGAACACCCACTCGTAGTTGTCGAAGGCAGTCCAGGCGATGTAGCCGCGGACGTCGATGCCGTCCGCCAGGCAGGAGGCGACGCAGTCCACTGCCGCTCGCAGGTAGTCCACCCGCTGCGCATCGTCCTCGGTAGCCAGGCCGTTCTCCGTCACGATGACAGGAATCCCGGCAATCCTGGCAGCTTCCCGGATGGTCGCCTCGAGGGCCTGCGGGTAGATCTCCTCACCCATCTGGTTGGTGGGCACACCCTCAGGCGCCGGGGCATGGCCGTTCGGGCCGTACACGGTGCGGCCGTAGGTTTGAATGCCCACAAAGTCGTCACCGCGGGACGCTTCCAGAAAGCGTTCGTTGACGTCGCGGCGCACCCGGCCGGCAAGTTCCTCGCCGCCGGCAATCGACTGGATGTCCGAGTTGGCGAGCGTCCAGCCCACCGGAAGCTCCGGCCGCCGGGCTTTAATCGCAGCGGTGGCGGCGCGGTGTGCCGCCAGCTTCACGGCGAACCCGGCCTCCGTGGAGCAAAACTGGAACGGCGCCACCGTGCTGGCGTCCACACCGAGGCGTTCCGCGGCCGCGGCCCACACCGGCACTGAGCCGCGGTTCTCCGGTGCCACGCCGCCGATCCCGAAGGACTCCAGCAGCCACGGCAGGTTGGGCTCATTCAGGGTGCAGGCAACGCCAATAAGGTCGCCCAGGTGTGCCATGACGCGGTCGCAGTAGCGGGCAAAGAGCTCCGCGGTTCGGGGGCCTTCCCACCCGCCCACGGCGAGGAGCCAGCGCGGTGACGTGAAGTGGTGGAAGGTGACCACCGGGGTGAGGCCGTGCTCGTGGCAGGCCACCAGCATGCGCCGGTAGTGGTCCAGTTCGGCCCGTGAGAAGTGGCCTTCCTCCGGTTCGATCCGGGCCCACTCGACGGAAAAGCGGTAGGTGGTGAAACCGAGGCGGGCAATGAGGGCGATGTCCTCGCGGTAGCGGTGGTAGTGGTCCACGGCGTCACCCGACGGCTCGGAAAACATGCTGCCCGGGAGGTGCTCGAGGAACCACGTGTCGCTGTTGACGTTGTTTCCCTCCACCTGGTGCCCGGCGCTGGCGACGCCCCAGAGGAAGTCCTGCGGGAATGGTGTTGCGGTGGTCATGTGGTTCCTTTCGGTTCAGCGCTTAAGAACAGCGCAGGGGGCCTCTCTGCCCTGGCTTTCAATCCTTTCCTGCCGCGTGACCGGGGACACAATACCTTTTCAATCAATGACATTCTCATGTGAGCGCCAAACGTCCCCGGCCGATGCTGGAGGGGAGCCGGCCACCAGCCCGGCCCCGAACTCTTCACTCTTCGTTGTCACCTCGGAATGCAAAGGCGCACCACATGAAACTGAACTCCACCGCCCGTGCGAGCTCCGCCGTTCTGGCCGGCGCGCTCCTGCTGGGATCACTGACCGCCTGCGGCGGCTCCAGCCAGGCCACCGCCAAAGCCGACACCAGCTCCCTGACCCTCGCCGTCGACAGCGACTCGGCATCGTTCGGCTTTGACCCGCTGCGCGTCTCAGCTGCGCAGCGGCAGTTCTTCGAGGGCCTCTACGAGAGCCTAATGACGCTGCAGCCGGACGGCTCGGCAGCCCCGGGCCTGGCCAAGGAGTTCAGCTACAACGCCGACAACACCGTCCTGACGCTGACGCTCAAGGACGGTGTGACGTTCACGGACGGGTCAAAGCTCGACGCCGAACTCGTCAAGGCAAACCTCGACCGCCGGTCCGATACTGCCCTCAGCGCCTACTCCGCCGTAGCCAAGGGCGGCGCCCAGGAAATCGCCTCCGTTGACGTGGTCAGCCCCACCCAGGTGGCTTTGACCTTCACCAAGCCCCAGCCCGGCTTCGAGAAGAACCTGGCCTCCACCACCGGCATGATTGTGGGCAAGAACGGCGTCACTGACACGGCCAGCCTCGCCGCCACCCCGGACGGATCCGGTCCCTACACGCTGGATCCCAGCACGGTGAAGGGCAACAAATACGTCCTGGTGAAGAACAGCAAGAGCCCGGAAGCCACGAAGTACACCTTCGATAAGGTCATCTTCAGCGTGGTCCAGGACCCGCAGGCCCGGGCGAACGCCCTGGTTTCGGGCCAGGCCGACGTCGCCATGCTGACCTCGAACACCGTTGACTTCGCTAAGTCCAAGGGCGTGGGTGTGTCCCAGATCGGCGGCACCGTCAACACCATGATCTCCTTCGACAAGATCGGCAAGACCGCCCCCGCGTTCGCGGAGGAGAAGGTCCGGCAGGCCATCCAGTACGCCATCAACCGCCAGGCCCTGGTGGACGCGCTGCATAAGGGTGACATCCCCGCGTGGAACGCCCTGCCCAAGGATTCCGCAGGCTTCACCAAGGACATTGAAACCACGTTCGCCTACAACCCGGACAAGGCCAAGAGCCTGCTGGCGGAAGCCGGTTACCCGAACGGTTTTGAGTTCACCATCATTGCCAGCGCCCAGACCCAGACGGACCTGCAGGCAGTCCAGAAGGACCTCGCCGCCGTCGGAATCACCATGAACGTGAAGATGGCCTCCTCCACGGATGAAGCCTTCGCCGCCGTGGCCACCACGCCTCTGGGCTACGCGCCGCTGAACTGGGACAACCCCGTGGGCGTGATGTACGGAGCCATCCTGAACGGCTTCACCAATGTGCAGAAGGCCACTGATGAGAAGTTGACCGCAGCCACGGGCGAGCTGGCAGCCGCCAAGGACGACGCCGCCGTCAAGGCCGCGGCCACGAAGCTGAACACCCGGCTCGTGGAGTCCGGCTGGATGATCCCGCTGTATGAGGCGCTCACCAACCAGGGATACAACACCAAAAAGGTTGCCCCGGTGACGTTCGCCGGCACCAACGCCTACCCGCTCCTCTCGTCCTACAAGCCGGCCAGCTAATACCCCCGAACTCTCCGGGCGGCCGCCCCGAGGGACGGCCGCCCGGAAAGCTCTGACCGATGGAGGTCACCATGGCACTATTCATCACCAAGCGCCTGCTCATGGCGCTGGCCACCGTGCTGGTGGTTGCGGTGCTGGCATTCCTGCTGGTGCACGCAATGCCCGGCAGCCCCGGAGCCGTTTCCCTCGGCGCCGGCGCCTCCCAGGACGCGATCGATGAGGTCAACCGGCGGCTTGGCTGGACTGACCCGCTCCTGGTCCAGTTCTTCAGCTGGCTCGGTGGCGCAGTCCAGGGTGACCTCGGAATCTCCCTCATCGACGGACGCTCGGTGAGCGCGGACCTCGCCAGCAGGCTTCCCGTCACGGCGTCACTCGCTGCCGGTGCCACCCTGCTCAGCGGAATCCTCGGCATCGCACTGGGCGTCACAGCGGCTGTCCGGGGCGGCCTGGTTGACCGCGTCATCGGCGGCGTTGCGGGCATGGCCGTAGCCCTCCCGTCGTTCTGGATCGGCATCATCTTCGTCTATCTCCTGGCCGTGCAGTCCTCCGTCTTTCCCGCCACCGGCTATGTTCCGTTCGAGGACTCCCCGCAGGACTGGGCGTTGTCCCTCGCGCTGCCGGTGATCACCCTGGCCGTGGGCGGCGGGGCCTTCATTGCCCGCCAGACCAGAGCCTCCATGCTCGAGGCGCTCCAGCAAGAGCACATCCGTACCCTCCGGGCCACCGCCACACCCACCTGGAAAATCCTGTACGTCCATGCCCTGCGCTATGCCAGCCTCCCGATCGTGGCCGCCATCGCGCTGCAATTCATCCAGCTTTTCGGCGGCTCCGTCATCGCCGAGCAATTGTTCGCCATGCCGGGCCTGGGCCAGGCCGTCCAGAACTCCGTCAGCACCCATGACGCCCCGTCCGTCCAGGGCGTGGTGGTGATCGCCACCGTTGTGGTGGTCGCCGTGAACCTGGTGCTCGAACTCGCCACCAAGTTCCTCGACCCGAAGTTGCGTGCCTCATGATCCCCAACGTTGCCCCCGCCCCCGCGGACGCGGACCAGACAGCAAGTACGACGGCGGCTGCCGTCCTTCCCGCGGCCCCGCGCCAAGGCGCGGTGAAGAAATTCTCCGGCAGCAAGCTGTTCGGCTCACCGGCGAGCATCGCCGGCGTCATCTGGCTGGCCGCGCTGGTGGCCGCATCCCTGACCGCGCCGCTGTGGCTGCCCTTCAAGACCGAGGACCAGGACTTCACCGCCGTCCTGTCCGGACCCACTGCCGCCCACTGGCTCGGCACCGACGAGCTGGGCCGGGACCTCCTGAGCCGCATCTTCGCTTCCGCAGCCGGCACACTGGGGACGTCCATGATCACGGTGATTGTCGCCGTCGGCCTCGGCACCCTCCTGGCGATGCTCGCGGCGGCCGCCAGGGAACGCGCGGAGAACGTCATCAGCCGCGTCACCGAAATCATGATGTCCCTGCCCGGCACGGTGATCATCCTGGCCGTCATCGGCGCCGTGGGAACCAACATCCCGCTGGTCATGGGAATCCTGGGCGTGCTGATCTCGGCGGGAATCTACCGCGTGATGCTGGGCCAGGCGAAGTCCCTGCAATCCCAGCTTTACGTGGACGCCGCCAAGGTGGACGGCATGGGCATGCCGGGCATCAGCCTGCGCCACGTGCTGCCCGGCCTGACCAACACCATCGTGGTCCAGGCCGCCCTGATCTTCGCCGTCGGCATGCTCATCCAGGCCGGCCTGGCGTTCATCGGCTTCGGGCCGCCCCTTCCCGAACCCAGCTGGGGCGGCATGATCCAGGGTGCCTCGCAGCACGTCTACGACGCCCCCTGGCTGATGGTTCCCACCGGTGCCGTGCTGGCGCTGACAGTCCTGGCCGCCAATGCGATCGGCAACGCCCTCGGCAAGGCACCCAACGCCACTGCCTCGCACCTGCCCTCGGCCGCCGCCCGGCGCCAGCGGGCAAAATCCGTCGCCGCGATCGCGGCAGCTGCGCCGGCTCCGAAAGACGCAGTGAAGGACACGCTTAGCGTCCGGAACCTTTCCGTAGGCGTGGAGAACGGGGTCCGCCTGGTCACGGACGTCTCCTTCGACGTCGAAGCCGGCATGGTCCTGGGCCTGGTGGGCGAGTCCGGTTGCGGCAAGACCATGACGGCGCTCTCGCTGCTGGGACTGCTGCCCTCCGGAGTTTCCGTGGCTGAAGGGCAGATCCTCTGGAACGGGACGAACCTGGCCGCGGCCACCGAGAAGGACATGGAAGGCATCCGCGGGCGCGAGGTGGCGCTCATCTCGCAGGAGCCCATGCGCGCCCTGGACCCCATGTTCACGGTGGGCTACCAGCTCACCGCCGCCATCCGCCGGCTCCGCAGGACGGGCAAGGCCGAAGCGAAGGCCGAAGCCCTGGGCCTGCTGGAAAAGGTGGGCATCGTGGACGCCGCGCGCATCCTCAAGACCTACCCGCACCAGATCAGCGGCGGCATGGCCCAGCGCGTGGCCATCGCCCTGGCGCTCTCCGGACGGCCCCGCCTGCTCGTGGCAGACGAACCCACCACCGCGCTGGACGTCACCGTGCAGGCCGAGATCCTCTCGCTGCTGCGCAGCCTGGTGAAGGACACCGGAATGTCCGTGGTCATGGTCACCCACGACCTCGGCGTGGTGGCCGACCTCTGCGACCAGGTGGCCGTCATGTACGCGGGTCAGGTGGTGGAGAACGGCAGGACGGACAGCATCCTGGACAACCCCCGCCACCCCTACACGCTTGCCCTGCTGGCCGCGGACCCGCACGCCAACCACGCCTCGGACATGCCCGAACGGCTGGCCACCATCACCGGCCAGGTTCCGCAGCCCAAGGACTGGCCAAGCCCGTGCCGGTTCGCTGCCCGCTGCCAGTTCGCCGGCTCCGCCTGCATGGTCCCCGTTCCGCTGCTTACCTCGGGAACGGGCGACGGCGTGGTGCGCTGCGTCAAAGCCGACGAACTCGCCGTCGAAGGCCTGGACTGGGTGCCAACGGACGTCCCCGCCCGCCACGTATTGACCCTGTCTGAAACCCGGACTGTTAAAACCCGGACTGTTGAAAAGGATCACGCATGAGCACCGCAACCTCGGTCCGCCCCGAATCATCGCGGCCCGCTCCCGTCCAGCCCCTGCTGGAGGTCAAGGACCTGGTGGTCCGCTACGGCCGGAGCCGTAAGGCAACCGCGGCTCCCGCCGCCGTCGACGGCGTGAGCTTCAGCATCGCCGCCGGCGAAACCGTGGGGCTGGTGGGGGAGTCCGGCTCGGGCAAGTCGACCATCGGCAAAGCGATCCTGGGCCTGCAGAAGGTTTCCGGCGGGTCCATCACCTACCAGGGCAAGGACATCACTTCGGCCGTCGCCTCCCAGCGCCGGGCCCTGGGCGGGGAGCTGCGGGCCGTCTTCCAGGACCCCAACTCGTCGCTGAACCCGCGGAACACCGTGGGCTCCTCGCTGGCGGAACCGCTCCGGCTCCGCGGCGTGGACGCGGCCGAGGCCCGGCAGCGCGCCGAGGACATGCTGGAACGCGTGGGCCTGCCCCGCGAAGCCGTGGACCGGTACCCGAGCCAGTTCTCGGGCGGCCAGCGCCAGCGCATCTCCGTGGCCCGTGCCCTCATCTGCGACCCCACCCTCGTGGTCTGCGACGAAGCCGTGAGCGCCCTGGACCTCTCCACCCAGGCCCAGGTGCTGAACCTCCTGGCCGACCTCCGGGACGAGCGCGGCCTGGGCTACCTGTTCATCGCCCACGACATCGCCGTGGTCCAGTTCCTGGCCCAGCGCGTGGTGGTCCTCTACCGCGGGCAGGTGATGGAAAGCGGACCGGCCGCCGCCGTCACAGAAGACCCCAAGCACCCGTTCACACAAGCGCTCGTGGCAGCGTCCCCGGTGCCACGGCCCGCCGAACAGGCCGCACGCCGCCAGGCCCGCGAGTCCCTCGGCGTCCGGACCGGAGCGGCCGCCACCCCCGGTCCCGGCGGGTGCCCCTTCAGGCTCCGCTGCCCCCTGGCCACGGATCTCTGCCGCGACGAACGCCCGGCGCTGCGGCTGGTGGGCGCATCCGAGGTTGCCTGCCACTACGCTTCCTGACCCCTTTCACGCACCCCTGACCTTTCCCTCCGTCACCTCCTGACGGCCCAGCAGAACGGAACACCACCCCATGCCCCTGGCACCCTGGCAAGCAGCCATGATCACCCCCGATGAAGACTTCGACGGCGCCCCGCTCCTGCGCAAGGAATTCCAGCTGGCAGAAGGCCACGGCCCCGTGGCCCAGGCGACGCTCCACGCCACCGCATTCGGCGTCTACGAGGCCTTCATCAACGGCGTTCCCGTGGGCGACGACGTGCTCAGCCCGGGCTGGAGCTCCTACGAGTGGCGCCTCCGCTGGCGCAGTTATGACGTGACGTCGCTGCTGGGACCCTCCACCGTTATCGGGGTGTCCTTGGGGAACGGCTGGTACCGGGGGCGGCTGGCCTGGCACGGCATGTCCAACCTCTACGGCAGTGAGTTGGGGTTCTTCGGGCAGCTGGACGTCGAGTTCGCGGACGGTTACCTGCAGTCCGTCGCCTCCGACAGCACCTGGCAGTCCGGCCCGTCCGCCACCACCGCGAACGACCTCTACGACGGGCAGACTATCGACGCCCGCCGCAACCAGCCCGGCTGGGCGGAGCCGAACTTCGACGCCGTTGCGTCCGAGGGTGCCTGGACGGGCGTGCACACTCTGGAGTTCGACGCCGGCCGGCTGGCCGAGCCGGTGGGCCCGCCCGTGGTGCGCGCCGGCGTCGTACGCCCCGTGAAAATCTCCACATCCCCAGCAGGCAAGACGCTGGTCGACTTCGGCCAGAACCTGGTGGGCTGGCTGCGGTTCACCGTCCAGGGCGCGGCGGGGGAGACCATCACGGTCCGGCATGCGGAAGTGCTGGAAGACGGCGAACTCGGGGTCCGCCCGCTCCGCTCCGCCAAGGTCACGGACACGTTCATCCTGTCGGGCCGCGAGGACTTCTTCGAGCCCACCAAGACGTTCCATGGCTTCCGCTACGCAGAGATCACCGGCTGGCCCGGCACACTCACCGAGGACTCGCTGGAAGCCGTGGTGGTCCACTCCGAACTGGAGCGCACCGGCACCTTCGAGTGCTCCAACGAACTCGTCAACCAGCTGCACCGCAACATCGTCTGGGGCCTGCGGGGCAACTTCCTGGACCTCCCCACGGACTGCCCGCAGCGGGACGAGCGGCTCGGCTGGACCGGTGATATCGCCGTCTTCGCGCCCGCCGCGGCGTTCCTCTACGACGTCAAGGGCTTCCTGCAGGACTGGCTCCTGGACCTCGCGGCCGAGCAGAAGGCGGCGGACGGCCTGGTGCCCATCACCGTCCCGGACGCGCTGAAGTACTGTCCGCAGCCGCCCGAATTCCCGAAACCGGAATCCTCCGCGCTGTGGAGCGAGGCCTCCGTCTGGGTGCCGTGGGCGCTGTGGGAAGCGTACGGCGATGACAGCGTCCTGAAGAACCAGTACGAATCCATGACCTCGCACACCCGCCGGGTGGAGGGCCTGCTGTCTCCCGCCGGGCTCTGGGACACGGGCTTCCAGTTCGGTGACTGGCTGGACCCGGACGCCGATCCGGACAAGCCGTGGGATGCGAAGGCGGACACCGGCGTGGTGGCCACGACGTGCATGTTCCGCACCGCCTCGATCACGGCCCGCACCGCCCGGCTGCTGGGACACCAGGACGACGCCGAGTACTTCGAGCAGTTGGCGGCACGGGTGCAGACCTCGTACCTGGAGCATTACGTGACCACTGACGGCACCATCCACAGCGACTGCACCACCGTTTATGCTCTCGCCATCGCCTTCGGGATCCTGCCCAATGCCGAGCACGTGGACTTCGCCGGGGAACGCCTCGCCGAGCTGGTCCGGAAGAACAACTACCGCGTGTCTACCGGATTCGCCGGGACCCCGTTCATCACCGGAGCCCTGACAGGTACCGGCCACAGCGAGGAGGCCTACCGCCTGCTCCTGGAGGAGGGCTGCCCCTCCTGGCTGTACCCGGTGACCATGGGCGCCACCACTGTCTGGGAACGCTGGGACTCCATGCTGCCGGACGGCACCATCAACAAGGGCGAGATGACCAGCTTCAACCACTACGCCCTCGGCGCCGTGGCGGACTGGCTGCACAAGGGGGTCGGCGGGATCAGCCCGCTGGCACCGGGCTACAGCAAGGTCCGGATCGCGCCGGTGCCCGGCGTTGGCATCGACTGGGCCAAGACGTCGCTGCAGACCCCGCACGGAACCGTCCGCGTGGAATGGAAGCTCGACGACGGCGCCCTCCACGTTGAGGCGACGGTACCTGAGGGAGTGGAGGCCGACGTCGTACTTCCGGACGGTGAGCTTCGCACCGTCCAGGGCGGTATCCATCACTTCGAGGGCTACCTTGCGGCCGCCGAATTGGACCACCAGGGAAGCCGCTGATGGGCCGCGGCGGGCTGCAGGAGGCCGTTCAACAACGTCGCCTCGGAGAGATCCGGATGCGCGACCCGTTCATCCTTGAACCGGTTCCCGGCGAGTTCGTTTTGTTCGGGACCAGCGACCAGAACATCTGGGGCGGACCCGCAACTGGGTTCGACTGCTACACCAGCCACGATCTTGAACAGTGGGATGGCCCGTTCGCCGCGTTCCGCCCACCAGTGGGCTTCTGGGCAGATACGCAGTTCTGGGCGCCGGAGGTTCATGCAATTGACGGTCGGTTCTTTATGTTGGCCACCTTCGCCGCCTCCAACGGGGCGCGCCGCCGTGGCGTCGCAGTCCTTGTCTCGGACCGTGCCACTGGCCCGTACGAACCCTGGAGTGACGGGCCGGTGACACCGGCGGATGAACCTTGCCTCGACGGAACACTCCATACTGACGATGACTCCACCCGCTGGCTTGTCTACAGCCGCGGGCCGGAAGGGACACCCGACCGACGGGGGATCGCTGACGGCGAAATGTACGCCCTCCGCCTGTCAGAGGACCTGCGCGGCGGCGTCGGCGAGCCAGTCCTGTTGTTTGCCGCCTCCTCGGCGGGCTGGACCCGGCCGCTGCGTTTTCCTGAGGGGATCGAACCTCCACAGGACCTGCACCTGGCCCCTGACCCCCGGTTCACCGACGGGCCTTTCCTGCTCCGCTCCGACGAGGGGACACTGCTGATGCTGTGGTCAAGCCACGGTGAGGCGGGGTATGGGATAGGCATCGCCGAGTCGGAGACCGGAACCATCACGGGGCCCTGGATTCACCACGATGACCCCCTATGGTCCAGCAACGGAGGTCACGGCATGGTCCTTCGTGCGTCCAGCGGGCGGGACTACCTGGCTTTCCACTGGCCGAACAACACCCCCGACGAACGCGTCCAGCTCACCGAAGTGGAAATCACAGGGGCCAGCGTCACGATCCTGTGATCACTCGGGTGCCTGGCGCATGTCCAGGTGCGGCCTGTGGTCTCGATCTGCGACGATGTGCGAAATGAAAATTCCCAGGAGGATGCATGCCGTACACCGTTGATTTCAAGAACGTGTCCACCGTTGGTCTGGAGTCGTCACCCGTCGCGGAGGCCCTGGCGGGGCTGCGCGCCAATGAGGCGCGCTACTTCAAGAACAAGTACGACCACGATTTCACCGTCACCCGTGCAGACGAGGCGCCGGAGACGCTCGACTGGATCCACGGGATTCTCTCGAGCGAGCGCAACATCGCCATCTCCTCCCGCTCGCTTGAGGTGTCATCCTTCGAGGTGGAAGGTACCCGGATGGCCTACGTGTTCTACGAGTCCGGCCTGTCCATCAACGTGATGTACGGCCTCGAGGAGGGCGCGAAGCGGGCCGTAGGGTTCAAGCTGTCCGACGGAATGGAAATTCCGGAGGAGCTGGCGTCCAGCTTCAAGTTTGCCCGGCAAAAATCAAAGCTCGCCGGCACCATCCGCGGCTCCTACTTTGTGATCAAGGGCCAGCACTGAGGCCAGTGCCTGAAGGCTTTCCAAAGAATGGAATCAGCCCCTGCGGGTCTGTCCGGGAGGCGGAAGGATCGATCGGAGGGCCTACGCCGGCTGTGGCATCTGCAGTTAGCGGTTGTTGGCAGGCAAGGCCACTGCAACGACTGATTGAGAGACGCCGCAACCGATGAAATCCAACCCCATTCTCTCCGGGTTCAATCCGGATCCGAGCATCGTTAGTACGCCAGAGGGCTACTACGTTGTTACCTCGTCGTTCGAATACCTGCCGGCGCTGCCCATCTATCACAGCAAGGATCTGGAAAGCTGGCAGCTGGTGGGCCACGTGGCGACGCGCGAAGAGCAGGTCCAACTTGCGGACGTACCCACGCCCGGGGGTGTCTGGGCGCCTACCCTCAGAGTCCGGAACGGTGTGTTCTACCTGATCGTCTCGGTCTTCCTCGGCGGCCGGGGCTGCGTCCTGTTCACTGCAACCGACGCCGCCGGGCCCTGGAGCGACGGGACCGTCATCGAGGCAGTGGACGGCATCGACCCCGATCTCGCGTGGGACGACGAGGGTACCGCGTACGTGACGTTTGCCCGGCACCCCGACGCGATCCAGCAGGTGAGGGTGGACCTTGCGACGGGACAAGCGCTCGAAAAGCCACGTCCCTTGTGGTCCGGCAGTGGGCTCTATTCCCCTGAAGGGCCGCATCTTTACCGCCGCGGCGACTGGTGGTACCTGATTGCGGCAGAAGGCGGGACCGACCGCGGCCATGCGGTGACAGTCGCCCGCTCGCGCCGGCCCGACGGACCCTTCGACCCGGCACCGCACAACCCTATCCTCACCGCGGCGGGGACAGGCGCGCCCGTCCAGAACACCGGACATGCAGACCTCTTCGAACTGTCCGACGGCGGCACTGGGATGGTCTTGCTCGGCGTTCGTCCGGTGGGCCTCACCCAGGCGTTCTCACCCTTGGGCCGGGAGACGTTCCTGACCACGGTGGACTGGATTGATGGCTGGCCGCATCCCCGGCCGCCGCAGCCGGCCGGTGTGCGTTCGGAGGAGGTCGAGTACGACTTCACGAACGGCGCGGGCCTGGAAGATCCGGCGTGGATCGCTGTGCGCCGGATGCCTGCGGAATTCGCGGCACGCACCCCCGACGGTCTTGTTCTCAAGGGGGAGGGGAACAGCTTGGATTCGCCCCGGCCCAGCTTCGTCGCCCAGCGGCAGCGCCACCTTGGGGTCGACTGCCGGGCGGTGCTCGACGTCAGCTCCGGCACGGGCGGACTCGCCTTCCGCAACGCCGAGGACAACTGGTTCGGCATCGAAGCCAAACAGCACGGGGACACCATCAGGGTCACCGCCCGCGTCGTAGTCGCCAGTTTTGAACGCACATGGGAAGCAGTAGTTTCCCGCGGCGACATTGAGCTGACGGTCCTGACCACCCCGCCACCGGCGGACTTCAGTGCCGGCGCCGTCGGCGGCGACAGAATCCGCCTCCTGGTGAAGGCGTCAGAGGCCGACGCTGGCGACGAAGGTGTGGTTCTGGCCGAACTCGATGGAAGGCACTGGGCATTCGAAACCGCCAAGGCGTTCACCGGCCGGGCGTTCGGTGTCTACGCCGTGGAAGGCGAGGTCCTGGTGCGGCGTCTTCACTACCGCGGCAGGGACTGACAGCCAGGGTGACCGGCGGTTAAAAGGCACCCGGAAGTGGAACCCTTTGCGGGACGCATGTAGTCATTGCGAGCATTGCCAGTTCAACTTAGGACAAGGCAGTTGGCCGCTTGGAATGTCGATCTGACTTTGATCCCAGTTTGGCGGTAAATGGCAGTCTCCTTGGAACCCATATCAGCCGGGATCCGGTGTGGTTCCGGCTCTTCCCACCAGCGATATTCTGGTGGGAAGAAGGTTTGGTTCCACCGTTCCAGTCGTTCAGGCTCAAAGGAGATGTAGAGATGGTTGAACGTCGCACGGTGACTGTTCCCCATCTTGTTGGGCAGCCTGTGCATATTGTCGAAGAGATGGCGGCGAACATTGGACTGGGTCTCACAGACGGGAACCCTGACGGGCCGGGGATGCGTTCGCGTACGTGGCCGGGGCTGTTCTGGGTGACCTCCCAAGATCCTCCCGCAGGGTCGGTCCTTGAGTGGGCGAGCCAAATCAGGATTACCTTCGTTGAGGACGGTCAAACCCGCAGCGACGTGCCTGCGCGGAAGGGCGGGCCGCCCCCCTCACTTCATGCGGAGGCTGAGGAGGACGGGTGAGAGCAGTTCGAGAGAACCAGTCAGTGGGCTGATCTCTGCGAATTCCTCCGCCGTGGCGATTCTCATAACGATGTCTCGAAATCTTCTTCGTGAATCGGTGCATCCACCGTTAGTTACTGGACACTTCGGAGCAGCCCATGATGCAACTGACCGATGGTGAACCTTGGCAGCCGGCCCCGCCGGTCACCGACAGCCAGCCGCGAAGCGCAGCACATCATCCTTCAGTTCACCCCTCCGAGTGCGTCCGCACGTCCGGGCTGACCTCGGCAAGGTGGCCCAGGTTCCTGGAGACTGCGCGTGCCGTGGCGCGCACCGCCGGTGCCAGTACGTTGGGCGGCGTGGAACCATCCGGGACCACAATGGAGAGGGCCGCCACCACGGATCCCTGGGCGTCAAAGATCGGCGACGCCACCGACACCGTGCGCGACGGGGCCGAGCGGCGGATCATGGCAATCCCGGTGCGCCGGACGTCGGACAGGGTACGGCGCAGCTGGCCTTCGGGCATATGGTCCACTCCGGGTTCGTTTTCCGGCGGTTTCCGGAGCGTGGCCTCCTGGAACTGCTGGTCGGCGCCGGCCAACAGCACCAGCCCGACAGCGGTGGACCGCAGCGGCGCGCGCCCGCCCACCCGGTAGGCCACTTCGGTGGCTTCCTTCGAGGACAGCCGCTCGATGAGCACGGCCTCTTCGTTGTCGCGAACGGCAAGCAGCACGTGATGGCGGGTCACCTCGAAGAGGTCCTCCAGGTAGGGCAGCGCGATCTCGCGCACTCCGTGGCCCCGCGGCGACAGGGACGCCACCTCCCACAGGCGAACCCCCACGACGTACCGGCCGTCGTCGAGCCGTTCCAGCGCGCCCCACGCAACCAGCCGGGCGATCAGGCGCAGCGCGGTGGGCGCGGGCATCCCGGCGTGCCGCGCCAGTTCCGAAAGGGTCAGCGCCCGACGGCGGTCGGAAAAGACCGCGAGCAGGCTCAGCGCCCGGTCAATCACCGGTTCGCCCTGCTTGGGCCGCTTCCCGCGGGTGGGGCTGGTATCGGTGTCCGGTTGGACAGTCATGGCCTGTGGTCCTTGCGCCGTTACGAGTTCGGACCGCAGTCCGTGAGCTAGAGCACAATACCATTCCAACCAATGAAAGAACCCTGTGGGCTTCACCTTGTCGGATACGAAGCTGGAACCCCAGATACCCCACGTTCAGGAGCCCTTCCGCATGACCGCCCCCACCAGGCTTCGCGCCGAAAACCTCCGGGAAGCCCTGGGCGTCACCGTGTCCGAGCCCCGGCTCAGCTGGACCCCTCCGGCAGGAACAACGGAACAGGCGGCATACCGCATCACGGCCACCAACGGCTGGGACACGGGCCGGGTTGCGTCCGGGCGGCGCCGGGTTACATACTCCGGCCCGGCGCTGCAGTCACGCAGCCGGTTCCAGTGGCGAGTCCGCACCTGGAACACAGGTTCGGAAGGCACTGAAAGCGTCTCCGATTGGTCGGAGCCCATGCCGGTGGAGCTGGGACTCCTGCACGCCGCGGACTGGACGGCGCAATGGATCGGCCCGGACGAGCCGGAAGTTCCTGCCCCCGGCGAACGCCCCGGCTATGCCCTGCACAAAACCTTCACCCTGAATGCAGCACCGGAAACAGCCCGCGCCTACGCCACCGCCCACGGCATCTACGAACTGTTCCTGAACGGCGAGCGGGCGGGGGACCAGCAGCTCACCCCCGGCTCCACCAGCTACAACACAACCCTCCAGGTCCAGGCCTACGACGTCACGGCGCTGCTGCGGCCGGGCACGAACAGCATTCGGGCCGTCCTTACTGACGGCTGGTACCGCGGGACCTTCGGGTACACGCGCGACGCCGACATGTACGGCACGCAGACGGCATTCCTCGCGCAGCTGGAACTGCAGTCCGGGGACAGCAGGACGGTCATCGGCACCGATGAGTCCTGGCTGGTATCGCGAACGGAAATCGTCAGTGCGGACCTGATGGGCGGGCAGCGGGTGGACTTCCGCGTGCCGCACGCTGCCGACGGCAGCGCACCTCCGGCGAGCGCCGTCGTCCGCCAAGGCAGCTACGAAACGCTGACCGGTCCGGTGGCGCCGCCCACCCGGATCGTGGAAGAGCTCACGCCGGTCTCCGTCAACCGCCTGGCCAACGGACACCAGGTGGTGGACTTCGGCCAGAACATCCATGGCTGGGTGCGGCTCACAAAGCTGGGTGCGGCGGGGGAGAGGGTCACCCTCGTCCACGGCGAGGCGCTGGATTCTCGCGGTGACGTCACCCAGGACCACCTGCGCCCGCACGACTTCAAGCGCCCCGGCCAGTTCCTGGCCGCCGGGCAGGTTGACGAGGTGACGGCGTCGGGAGCTTTGGGCGAAGTGTTCGAGCCGCGGCACACCACGCACGGCTTCCAGTACGTGTCCATGCAGGGCCTCGCCGCGGACCTGGCGCCGGAGGACATCACCGCCTGCCTGGTCCAGACCGACCTGGAACCGATCGGAACGTTCACCTGCAGCGACAGCCGCCTGAACAAGCTTCACGACATTGTGGACTGGGGTTTCCGGGACAACGCCTGCGAGGTGCCCACCGACTGCCCGCAGCGGGAGAAGGCCGGCTGGACGGGGGACTGGCAGTTGTTCGTGCCCACGGCTGCATATCTCTACGACGTGACCGGCTTTTCGCGGAAATGGCTCAACGACGTCCGCGCCGACCAGTGGGCGAACGGCGTCATCGCCAACATCTCGCCGTCGCCCGGCCCGGAAGCCACCGCGGCGGACTTCATGGCTTTCGTCAACGGCTCGGCCGGCTGGGGCGACGCGATGGTGATGGTGCCGTGGGAGCTGTACCTGGCCACCGGAGACGCAACGATCCTCGCCGAGAACTGGGATGCCATGAAGCGCTGGCTGGATTTTGTCCGGACCACCGCCGAATCTCACCGGCACCCGGTCCGCACTGCTGCCAGCCCGTTCCCCGCGGAGCACGAGAAGTACCTCTGGGACACCGGCTTCCACTGGGGCGAATGGATGGAACCGGACGGCCCGGAGCCGGACCTGTTTGCCGCCCGCTCCGCCGATCATGGCATTGTGGCCACCGCGTATTACCGGAACACCACCGCGCTGATGGCGAAGATCGCCGGCGCCCTCGGACACAACGGGGAAGCCGCCGAGCTCGCTGAACTCTCCGAAAAGGTCCGGCAGGCCTGGGCGTCCGAATACCTTGACAACGCCGGGCAGGTCGCTGAACCGAGCCAGGCCAACTGCGTCCGTGCCCTCGCGTTCCACCTGGCCGGCCCGGAGCAGCGCGCCGCTGTCACCTCCCAGCTCGTCGCTCTGATCAGGGCTGCCGGCACGCATGTGGGGACCGGGTTCCTGGCCACGCCCTATCTGCTGCCGGTCCTCGCCGACAACGGTGAACCGGACCTGGCCTACGAACTCCTCATGCACGACTCGGAGCCCTCGTGGCTGACGATGGTGGACCGCGGCGCCACCACCATGTGGGAGCTGTGGAACGGCCTCGACGCCGACGGCGCCCCGCACCAGTCCCTGAACCACTACAGCAAGGGCGCCGTGGTGTCCTTCCTCCACCGCTACACGGCAGGGCTGCGGCAGGCCCCCGGCAGCGCCGGCTACGAGCGGATCATCATCGAGCCTCTCCCGGGTGCAGACCTGACGTCCGCGGCCACCTCACATCGCGGCCCGCAGGGCCTGATTGAGGTGCGGTGGGCAACGGACGACGGCGGGCTGCAGCTTCGCGTTGCCGTCCCCCCGGGCACCACCGCCGAAGTCCGCCTGCCCGGCCGGCCTCCCGCCGTCGTCGGACCCGGAACTCACCGGTTCACTGCCCCCGCCACCCGCCAAACCACCGAACGTCCCCAGCTTGTAAGGAGCACACCATGAGTGTCAACGAAGCCACCGAGGTCTACGAAACCGGACTGCCCGATGCTGCCCGGCCGGGCGGCGTGACGGTTCCGCCGTTCCCCGTCTACGACGCCCCGGGTATCTCCGAAAACGTCTCGGACGTATCGGCGGTGCACCGGGAAGTCACCTATGCCCGCGCCATCGGCTTCCGGCCGCTCAAGATGGACATCTGGCTTCCCCGCCGGGCCATCGGACCTGTCCCGCTGGTGGTGTGGGTCCACGGCGGCGCGTTCCAGCTCGGGGACCGGCGCGAACTGCCGCCCACCTTCGCCCCGGATTCGGTGTTCCGCCTGCTCAACGAGGCCGGGATGGCCTGCGCGACCATTGACTACCGGCACTCCCTCGAGGCGCCCTTCCCGGCCCAGCTGCATGATGCGAAGGCCGCAGTCCGCTATTTGCGCGAATTCTCCGGGGACCTTGGCGTCGATCCGGACCGGTTCGGGGCGTGGGGCGAATCCGCGGGCGGCCAGCTGGCCGCAATGCTGGGACTGACCGGGAACCGGGAAGACCTGCACGGCGGCCTCGGCGTGCAGGGGCACCCCAGTGCCATCAGCGCCGTCGTGGATTTCTACGGAACCTCCTCACTCGCCCAGATCCCGCCGAGGGACGAACTGGCCGGGCTGTTCCCGCCCGCCTTGACTGCCGACGTTCCTGCCGGGATGCCCCTTCAGCCCGGACCCATGCTGGTGGGCGGCTCGGACGACCCCGCGCTCCTGGCCGCGGCCAGCCCGGTGAGTTACGTGACCGCCGGCGCGCCGCCGTTCCTCCTGATCCACGGCGATAGCGACGGCCTGGTTCCCCACGAGCAGACCGACCTCCTTGCCGCCGCCCTTGCAGGCTCCGGGGTGGAGCATGAGGTGGTCACCATCAAGGGCGCGGACCACTGCTTCTTCGGCGCGGAAGACCAGCTGGACGCCATCCTCGCCGCCGCCGTCGGCTTCTTCGCGGAAAAGCTCGGCACGCCGTGACAGCCCGGCAGCGGGAGGCATCCGCTCCTGCCGACGGCGGGACACTGGCGCCCGACGCGGGCTTCGCGCAGTACCTGGCGGCGCCGGAGGGACCGGAAACCATCGCGGAACACGTGGGCCCCGATGTTCCCACCCGGACCGTCACCGCGGACGGCCGGCACGGTCCGGTGGCGATCCGTATTTACGGCGAGGCGGGCCGCGCGTCCGGACCGGCGCTGGTGTGGCTGCACGGCGGAGGCTTCGTCAGCGGCGGGCTGGACATGCCCGAATCGGACTATCTGGCACGGGTGCTGTCATCCGCCGGGACGCCGGTCCTCTCCGTGGACTACCGGCTGGCCCGCGACGGGGTGCACTTTCCCGTGCCCCACGACGACGCCCTCACCGGCTGGTTCTGGGCCCGCAGGAATGCCGCCGGGCTTGGCGTGGATCCGGCACTGATGTGCCTGGGCGGAGCCGGCGCGGGCGGCAACCTCGCCGTGGGAGCAGCGCTGTATCTGACCGACGCCGGAAAGTCCCTCCCAGCGAAGCTCCTGCTGGCCTACCCCTTCCTCCACGCCGAGCTGCCACCGCCTGCGGGCGGACTGGACGAGGACGTGATGGCGACGCTGCCCAGGCACCTGCGCTTCACCCCCGAGGACGGGCTGCGGCAGGCGGAAAACTATGTGGGCGGCCCGGTGAGCATGGCGTCTTCATATGCCATGCCCGGCTACGCCGATCCGTCCGGGCTGCCGCCGGCGGCCATCGTCGCGTGCGAGTACGACGACGCCCGCGGCTCCTCGGAGAGCTTCGCCGCCAACTTGGAGCGCGCCGGAGTTCCGGTGTCCTTCTTCCTGGCCCGCGGCGCAGTCCACGGCCACCTCAACCACGCTGCGGGCAGCCCGGAGGCGCAGCCCGTCCTGGATTTCCTGGCGCGGGAGCTGGCCTCGGCGGCGTTTCTGTAGAAATTGATTCGCTAGCGTTGGACGCCTGAGTGGCGGGTCCGGCCAGAGGGGATCTCGACGTAGTAGATGAAGCCCGCGGCCGGCGCGAGGAACGGGTGTGTCCGGTGGCGGACGGGCCGGTATTCATGGCCGAAAGGGTCTCGCACCGTCGCCTCTTCGAGGTGATCCAGCCCTGCGAGGAGGCCATCGACGTCCCTGAGTGTGGCCGGATGCGTTTCTTCGCCGCCGACATCGAGGGTCCATGATGTCCCGTTGGCCTTGCTGGCGCGTTCCAGGGAAAGGGTTTCAAACAATTCGGCCAGAAGAGCTTCCCGACTTACGGGGTGGAAGCGCTGCAACCGGTGGGCGTGCAGGTTCCGGTGTTGGTTGTTCATCCATGCCGCGCGGAGCCAGTTGGATTCCGCCGGACCGAACGAGGGGCCGAGGACGAGGTTCCTGTCCCCATCCAAGGTCAGGCGGCGATTATTTCCGTCCCGGTCGAGAACGCAGGCCGCTTGTTCCACGTACTCCAGGTCTCCGAGCATGGCGGACTCCGACGGGTAGTAGGTGAAATCGCCGACCTCATCGACCACGACGTAGTCTTTCGGAGGCGTGCCCGGGACGGTGGAACCGCGTGCCGTTCCCTTGATGAAGGCAATGCGCTGCATGGTGAATTCATCTCCTGAGGAGGGCCGGTCMACAGCCCGAATGGCCATGGATTCCTCTCTTTCATCACATCACTGAACAGAGCGGCCGCCCGGATCTTAATAGGTTTCATATGCCGGACAGCGGAGTTTTAACGCTTCCTTAATGAATCCCCAGCAGATACGGACACTGAGCGCCTAAGTTCCTGTTGCGGGCACACGGTGCAGCCGTAGGTTCAGGGCTGGAATCTGTAGCCGATGCCGGCTTCTGTGAGGAGGTGGCGGGGGTTGCTGGTGTCCGGCTCGAGTTTGCGGCGGAGCTGGGCCATGTAAACGCGGAGGTAGTTGGAGTCTTTGGCGTAGGCGGGTCCCCACACTTCGGTCAGCAGTTGGCGGTGTGTGATGAGTTTTTCGGGGTTTCTGACCAGGATCTCCAGGACGTTCCACTCGATGGGCGTCAGGCGCACGTCGGTGCCGGCGCGGGTCACGCGGTGCTTGGCGAGGTCAACGGTGAAGTTGTCGGTTGTGATGATGGGGTCGGGTGTTTTCAGGTCCGCGGTCCGGCGCAGCAATGCGCGGAGCCGGGCGAGGAGTTCGTCGGGTCCGAAGGGTTTGGTGAGATAGTCGTCGGCCCCGGCATCGAGGGCTTCGACCTTGTCGTCGGAGGTGTGGCGCGCCGAGAGCACGAGGATGGGGACGAGGTTCCAGCTCCGGAGTTCTTTGATCACGGTGGTGCCGTCGATGTCGGGCAGGCCGAGGTCCAGGATGACCAGGGCTAGCGGGTGCTGTGTTGCGGCCAGGAGCGCGGACCGGCCATTGATGGCGGTCGTGACCGTGTAGCCGTTGGTTTCGAGCGCGATTTTCAGGACTTTGAGCAGGTGCGGGTCGTCATCGACTACCAGGACGCCGGTCATGGCCGGTTCGTCCGTGGAGGTGACGCCGGGGAGTTGTGGATCCGTCCGGTCAGGAACGACTGCGGGACCAGGGGGGCCTGGTTGTGCTGATCATCGGCTGGCGCTCCGGTGGACAGTGGCAGCCGGATGGCCATGGTCAGGCCACCTCCCGGGGTTTGTTCTGCTGTGAGGGTTCCTCCCATGGCTTCGGTGAATCCCTTCGCCACTGCCAGCCCGAGGCCGACGCCGGTGGTCTGCGGGATATCGTCGAGGCGTTGGAAGGGCTGGAACATTTCAACCACGCTTTCTGCCGGGACGCCCTGGCCGTGATCGACGATACGGAGTTCGCCGGCAGGACGTCCTTTCAAGGTATCGGTGCTGAGGCCGCCGGCGGTTCCGACGAGGACGATGTCCGATTCGGGTGCGTATTTGACCGCGTTTTCCACGATGTTGGCGATGACGCGTTCGAGCATCCCCGGGTCTGCCTCGATTTCGGCCATGTTGGGTGGAAGCTCCGTGCGGACACGGCCCGAGGGGACGGCATGGAGGGCTGCGGGGAGAACCTCGTACCAGCGCAGCGGCCGGAGGAGCGGTTTGGCGGCGTCGGAGGTGATTCGGGACATGTCCAGGAGGTTCCCGACGAGCAGGTCCAACCGGTCCGAGCACTCATCGATGGTTTGGAGCAGTTCGTGTTCCTGATCGGGGGCGTAATGCCGGCCGTCCTGAAGGAGCATGCCGACGGAGAGTTTGATCCCGGCCAGGGGGGTGCGCAGGTCGTGGGATACGGCTCTGAGGATTGAGGTGCGCATGGTGTTGCTTTCGGCGAGGCGGAGGACCTGCTGACGGCTGGCGGCCAGTTGCTGGCGTTCCAGTTGGGCGGCAAGATGCACGCCGAACGCGCCAAGAAGCCTCCGGTCGCTGGCCGGCAGGGCACGGCCGAACAGGACCAGCCGGGTGGCGGGGTCGATCTGTTCGGTGTTGTCGGTGCGGAGGTCCGGGGGTACGGAGGAATCCCCGTTCTCTGTAGCGGGTCCGGGGACCTCTCCGGCCCTGGCGAGGATTTTCCAGTTACTCCCTGCTGGGCTGTCCCGGTTGTTGGCGGTGGCGTACAGGGCTGCACCGCGGACGCTGAAGACGTCCAGCGCCTGGTGCAGCAGGTCTTTGACGGTGTCCTCGGAGCCGGCCGCACCCCGTGTGAGGTCTGAGAGAGTTGTCGCTTCGGCGCGGGCGCGGGCGGCTTCTTTGGAACGGCGTGCGGAGAGGTCAACCACCGTGGCCACGGCGGCGGACACGCCGACGAAGGCCAGGAGTGACAGGACGTTTTGTGGATCGCTGATGGTGAGGGTTCCGACGGGCGGGGTGGAGAAGTAGTTGACGAGCAGGCTGCTGAAGAGAGAGGCGAGGATTGCCGGCCATAGTCCGCCGATGAGCGCCACCGTTACGGATCCGGTCAGCTGGACCAGAACGGCGGTGGCGACGTTCTGGTCCGGATTGAGGCCGAGCACCAGTTGGAGCAGCGCCGGCAGCACGATCGAGAGAACGAAGCCGACGGTCACGCGCGCGCGTCCGAGGTCGCGTTCGCGTCGGCGGCCGGGACCTCGCCCGACCAGCGGGTGGGAGACCATGTGGACATCGATGTCCCCCGACTCGCGGACCACGCGGGTTCCGATGCTTCCGCCAAGCAGACCCCCGAGAATCCCAGCGACTTTTCCGCGTCGGGAGATGCCGACGACGATCTGGGTGGCATTGACGCTGCGGGCGAAGTCCAGCAGGGCGCTGGCCGGGTCCTCCCCGGCCACGATGTGGTAGCTGCCGCCGAGGTCCTGAATCAGGTGGCGCTGGGCTTCCAGCGCCTGGGGCGACTCGCTGGCCACCCCGTCAGCGGCGCGGACGTGCACGGCGAGCAGATCCCCGCCGTTGACCCGGTTCAGGATCCGGGCCCCGCGGCGGATCAGGGTCTCGCCTTCGGGGCCGCCCGTCAGCCCGATGACGATGCGTTCGCGGGCCGGCCAGGTGGCCTGGATGTCGTTCTCCGCCCGGTATCTGGCCAAGCCTTCATCGACCCGGTCCGCAAGCCACAACAACGTCAGTTCGCGCAAGGCGGTGAGATTGCCGAGACGGAAATAGTTGGAGAGTGCGGCGTCGATCTTGTCCGCGGTGTAGATCTTGCCGTCGCCCAGGCGCTGGCGCAGCAGCTCCGGGGAAATGTCCACCAGATGAATCTGATCGGCACGGCGCACCACGTCATCGGGCACTGTCTCGGCCTGGCGAACTTCGGTGATGGAGCCGACCACGTCCCCGAGGGATGCGAGATGCTGAATGTTGACTGTGGACAGGACATTGATGCCGGCGTCTAGGAGTTCATCGACGTCCTCCCAGCGTTTGCCATGCCGGCTGCCGGGGATGTTTGAGTGCGCGTATTCGTCGACGATCGCTGTCGCCGGTGCACGGTGGAGCACGGCATCCAGGTCCATTTCCTCGAACTCGGTGCCCCTGTAGGGGAGATGCCGGGGAGGGATGACTTCGAGCCCTTCGAGCAGCACACCGGTCTCGGCGCGCCCGTGGTCCATGGCGAAACCGACGACGACGTCCTCGCCGCGTTTGGTCAGGCGGTGGGCTTCCTCAAGCATTTCGTATGTCTTGCCGACTCCCGGTGCGGCCCCAAGGAAGATCCGCAGTGTTCCACGTGCCATGCCGTCATTCTTTCACTGACAGGGCCCGGGCATCAGGGCCGGCTGGAGCCGGAGGCAGCGGCCACGGCGAGGTTCAGGGCTGTGACGTTCACGGCGGGCTGCCCCAGGAAGGCTGCCAGGCCGCCATTGGTATTCCGGTCGACGAGGGCTTGGACAGTTGCGGTGCTGAGACGGTGCGCCGCGGCGACACGGGCTACCTGAAGCCTGGCGTACTGCGGGGATATGTCAGGGTCCAGCCCCGACGCGCTCGCGGTCACTGCGTCCGTTGGCACCTCTGGCTCGCTGACGCCTTCGGCGGCGGCGACGGCGGCCCGGTTGGCCGTGACGGCGTCGAGGAGTTTGGGATCGTTGGGCCCGAGGTTGCTGGCCGAGGACGAGGCAGGGTCCCAGGTGACGGCCGAGGGCCGGGCATGGAACCACAGCGGGTCCTGGGCGCCGGAGTTGTCGGCCTTTGCCTGGGCGATCAGCGCGGAAGCCGCCGGGGCACCGCCGCCGTCCCTCAAGATGGATCCATTGGCCTGGTACGGGGCGATGAGCTGCCCGATGCCAAAGACGCCTGCGGGGTAGGCCAAACCGAGGATGACGGTGGCCAGTAGCAGGAACCGGGCGGCGGTTCCTGCCTGGCGAAGATAGCCGGTCACAATGTTCATGCTGCGATTCCTAACCGATGCCGGGGATCAGGGAGATGATCAGGTCGATGAGTTTGATGCCAATGAACGGTGCGATGAGGCCGCCGAGCCCGTAGATCAGGAGGTTCCGGCCCAGGGCCTGGTTGGCCGAGACCGCACGGTATTTGACACCGCGCAGCGCGAGGGGCACCAGGGCGATGATGATCAGGGCGTTGAAGATGACCGCGGACAGGATGGCCGAGGCAGGTGTTGCCAGGCCCATGATGTTCAGCAGACCGAGCCCGGGGAAGGCGTCGGTAAACAGGGCCGGGACGATGGCGAAGTACTTGGCCACATCGTTCGCCACGGAAAACGTGGTGAGCGCGCCGCGGGTGATCAGGAGCTGTTTGCCGATGCCGACAATGTTGATGAGCTTGGTGGGGTCCGAGTCGAGGTCCACCATGTTCGCGGCTTCCTTGGCGGCGGGCGTGCCTGAGTTCATGGCGACACCGACGTCGGCAGCGGCCAGGGCGGGGGCGTCATTGGTGCCGTCCCCGGTCATGGCGACCAGGCGCCCGGCGGCCTGCTCCTTTTTGATGACCGCGAGTTTGTCCTCCGGGGTGGCCTCGGCGACGCAGTCATCGACGCCGGCCTCGCCGGCGATGGCTTTGGCCGTGACGGGGTTGTCGCCTGTGATCATGACGGTGCGGATGCCCATTTTCCGCAGCTCGGCGAAGCGGGCGTGCATGCCGGGTTTGACGACGTCGGCCAGATGGATGGTGCCCAGGATACGGGCACCGTCACCGGCGGTTGAGGCGACAAGCAGCGGTGTGCCGCCCTGCGCCGAGATTTCCTGCACCCGGAGGGTCACCTCGGGAGGAGTGTGGCCGCCCAGATCGTCAACGAACGCGGCCACTGCGGAGGCGGCGCCCTTGCGGATCATCCGGCCGTCCAGGTCCAGACCGCTCATGCGCGTGCTGGCGGTGAACGGGACCACGGTCAGCTGACCGGAGCGGCGTTCGAGCGCGGCGAGGTCCGGACCGGTCACGTCCGTCTCCCCGGCGAGGTCCACGACCGAGCGTCCCTCCGGGGTGTCATCGGCAAGGCTGGAAAGCCGTGCCGCTTCGATCATTTCGGTCCTGTCCACACCGTTGGCGGGGAAGAAATTGACCGCGCGGCGGTTGCCGTAGGTGATGGTCCCGGTCTTATCCAGCAGCAGTGTGGTGATGTCGCCGGCGGTTTCAACGGCACGGCCGGAGGTGGCCAGGACGTTGTGCTGGACGAGGCGGTCCATGCCGGCAATGCCGATCGCCGGGACCAGGGCCCCGATGGTGGTCGGGATCAAGCACACCAGCAGTGCGACGAGGACGATCGGTGACGGTGTCGCCCCGGCCAGGGATGCGAAGGGGGCCAGGGACATGGTGACGGTCAGGAAGACGATGGTCAGGGAGACGAGCAGTACGTGGAGGGCGATTTCGTTGGGTGTCTTCTGCCGGACGGCCCCTTCGACGAGCTTGATCATCCGGTCGATGAAGGTTTGGCCGGGTTCGGCGGTGATGCGGATGACGATCCGGTCCGAGAGAACCTTGGTCCCGCCGGTGACGGAGGACCGGTCCCCGCCGGATTCCCGGATAACCGGGGCGGATTCGCCGGTGATGGTCGATTCGTCGACGCTGGCCAGGCCCTCGATGATTTCGCCGTCGGAGGGGATGACATCCCCTGCCTCGCAGATGACGACGTCGCCCCGGTGCAGTTCCGTCCCGGGAACCTCTTTGAGCGCGCCGCTGCCCAGCCGGAGTCGGGCCTGGACGCCTGTGCGGCTGGCCCGGAGGCTGTCGGCCTGGGCCTTGCCGCGGCCTTCGGCGATGGAGTCGGAGAGCGTTCCGAAGAGCACGGTCAGCCACAGCCAGGCCGTGACTGCGATGCCGAATACCGAGGGCCGGTACAGGGAGATCCCCGTGCACAGGGCCGCGCCCACGAGCACGGTGAACATGACCGGGGAGTGGATCATCTGGGCCGGGGCAAGTTTCCGGACCGCAAGGGGAAGGGCCGCCGCGACGGACGAGACTGTCAGCTTCGCCGGGGCCTTGGTGTGGTGTTTGTGTTCGCCGGGGGTGCCCAGGGGGTTGCCGTCCGCATAGGTTTGGGCGGCCGTGTTGTTGATGGTGTCCATGCTGGACCGGGTCATTTCAGGAGTCCTTCTGCGAGGGGGCCCAGGGCCAGGGCCGGGAAGTAGCTGAGTGCGGTCATGATGAGTGTCACGCCGAGCAGCAGCGCGCCGAACAGCGGTCCGTGGGTGGGTACGGTCCCGGTGGAGGCGGGGATTTGGGCCTGCCGGGCGAGGGAACCGGCCAGCGCCAGGACGAGGACGATCGGCAGGAACCGGCCCAGCAGCATGGCCACGCCGAGCATCGCCGAGAGGTACGGGCCCGAGGTGGTGATGCCGCCGAACGCAGAGCCGTTGTTGTTGGCCCCGGAGGTGAAGGCGTACAGCACCTCACTGAACTGGTGGGGCCCGGTGGCCGGAGCGTTGGCCATGACCTCCGGCAGCAGGACGGTGATGCCGGCCAGGGCCAGCACCAGGAGCGGGGTGACCAGGATGTACATCGCGGTCAGCTTCATCTCCCGCGGACCAATCTTCTTCCCCAGGAATTCCGGTGTCCGGCCGACCATGAGTCCGGCGATGAAGACGGAAATGATGGACAGGATCAACAGACCGTAAAGACCGGAACCAGTTCCGCCGGGGGCAACTTCGCCGAGCATCATGTTCACCATCGCCACGCCTCCCGCCAGTGGCGGGAGGGAATCATGGGCTACGTTGACCGCGCCGGTGGACGTGAGCGTGGTGGACGCGGCATAGATCGCGCTTGGAGCGGCGCCTAACCGCTGTTCAAAGCCCTCGCCGAGACCGCCAGCGGCCGCCGTCGCTGTTCCCTGTGCGGCGGCCGCGGCCCAGCCGGTCAGGGCAGTGCAGCCCAGCCACAGAGTGCCCATGACGGCGGCAACGGTGTAGCCCTGTTTCCGGTCTCCCACCATCCTGCCGTAGGCATAGGGCAGGGCAGAGGGAATCAGGAGGAGCAGGAAGACTTGGAACAGGCTGGTGAAGACGCTGGGATTCTCGAATGGGTGGGCGGAGTTGGCGTTGAAGTAGCCACCGCCGTTGGTCCCCAGGATCTTGATCGCTTCCTGTGAGGCGACTGGCCCGCCAGGGATGACCTGCGTGGCTCCGGTGGCGGTGTTGGTGACCGTTGCGGGCCCGAAGTTCTGCACCACACCGCCGAGGACCATCACAAGCGCCGCGATGCCGGCCAGCGGGAGCAGAACACGGAAGCAGGTCCGGGCCAGATCAACCCAGAAGTTGCCCAGCCGGTCAGTCTTCGTCCGGGCAATGCCGCGGATCAGGGCAACGGCAACGACGATGCCCACAGCAGCTGAGAGGAAGTTCTGCACGGCGAGCAGCACCATCTGCACGAAGATGCCGACCGTGGTTTCAGGAACATAGGTCTGCCAGTTGGTGTTGGTGACGAACGAGATGGCAGTGTTCATCGCCACCCACGGGTCAACACCGGCCAGGGAGCCGGCGCCCGGCAGCACCCCCTGCAACCGCTGGAGTCCGAACACCACCAGGATGGACACGGCCGAGAAAGCCAGCACGCTGCGCAGGTACACGGACCAGGTCTGTTCGGTGCCGGTGTCCACGCCAGCCAGCCGGTAGAACACACGCTCGGGCCGGGACGAGGTCTTGCCTTCGAAAACCCGGGCCAGGTAGACACCCAGCGGCTTATGCACGGCCGCCAAGGCCAGGACGAGTGCCACGACCTGGACGAGGAATGAGGTGGTGTTAAAGCTCATGATCCGCTCACCACCTGTCAGGCCGGATCAGGGCTGCCAGCAAATACCCAAAAAGGCACAGTCCCGCCATCAGCAGGACAAGCCACATGACGGCGTCAGCGCTCATTGCCCGTCCTCCGCCCAGTCACCGGAGCCGTTGACCATTCCGGTCAGGAGCTGACCGATCCACATCACGAATCCCATGGAGACCATGAGGATTCCAATCACAGCCATATCGGCCATTGCAGGTTCCTTTCGACTGTCCCTTTGCGGGGCTACTTCCAGTCAAACCGTGGAAAACCAGCGTCAAGCCGTTCCTAACGGATCCTTAATGCCCTCACCCGGAATCTTGATGCGTTCCTAACGCCTGTGAACTGTCCGCAGGGGCTCTGCCGAACGATGAGCATGGTCATGTCCAGCCCTGATGCGCGGCATGCTGGGTGGTCGCGAAGCTGTTTCATTGAGTGAAACCGGCCACGCGGGGCGAGCTCCCTCTACGCCAGAGTTGAGTAGTGACGCGGTCCACATCGGTGGTCCGGCGCATGAAAGAAACGGCGCGGTAAGACATGGAGCCAACGATGACGGCAGGGCGGGTCCTGAAGGGCATCGAGTTCGCCCACCCCGAGGGATCGGCCCCGCTGCTGCTTGACCTGTACCTCCCCGCAGCCCCGAAGGAGTCCGCGGCTTTGCCGGCGGTCATCCATTACCACGGCGGCGGCTGGCGGGTAGGGTCCCGCTCCTCCCTTGGCCCCTCCGTGGACGCCCTGGGTTTGAGCCCGATTGAGCGCCTGGTGGATGCCGGGTTCGTAGTGGCCTCGGCGGATTATCGGCTGAGTTCAGTGGCCACCTTCCCGGCCCAACTGCTGGACGCGAAGGCTGCAGTCCGGTGGCTTCGGGCCCATGCGGCTGACTGCAACGTGGATCCGGACAGGATCTACGCGTGGGGCGACTCGGCAGGCGGCCACTTGGCCAGCCTGGTGGGGCTGACCGGCGGGTCCCCGGAATACGGCACCGATGCCGGCGAGCTCACAGGCGTCAGCGACATGGTTGCCGCCGTGGCCGCCTGGTACCCGCCCACGGACCTCCTCCGCATGGGCGAACAGGCCCTGCCCGACGCCGCAGCCAGCGCCGATGATCCCGGCTCGCGGGAGGCGCTCCTCCTGGGTGCCCAGCCGGCCGAGGCGCCGGACACGGCAGCCGCCGCAAGCCCCATCACGTACGCGGGGGAGCACGCGCCGCCGTTTTTCCTGGCGCACGGCACCGCGGACCGCTTCGTTCCGCCGGCCCAGTCCGCCACCCTGGCCGCGGCGCTGGAAGCCGCGGGCGCCGACGTCGAACTTTTGCTCATTGAAGGCGCCGACCACATGTGGCAGCTGCCGGGGGAGGACCCCACAGCGGCCGCCAAGGCCGCCGACGCCACCATCGATTTCTTCCGCCGCCAGGCGCACAAGCCCTGACCTACGCATCCCGGGCACCCGTGCCCGGGCAAGAATTGAAAGGCCCCCTATGCAGTTTGTTGGTATCAATCACCGTGGCGAATCCTGGGTTGCAGCCCTCATGGACCCGCACCTTGTCCCGCTCGCACCCGTCGCCGAATTCTGGACCGATCCCGAGGGGTGGCAGGACAAGGCAGTCACGCTAACGGCCGACGCCGGCAGCTCGCTTGAGCGCGGAACCGTCACCGAAGTGCCGCTGGTCCCCGCCTCCGCCCGCGTGATCTGCGTGGGACTGAACTACAAGGCGCACGCGGCCGAGGGCAGCTACAAGAACCAGGACCTGCCGCCGTACCCCACCCTTTTCGGGCGCTGGACGGCGTCGTTGTCCGTGGGCAACGTTCCGGTCCCCGTACCCGGCGGCGAGGCAGGGCTGGACTGGGAAGGCGAAGTTGGGGCCTACATCGGCCGGCGCGTCGAGTCCGCTGATGAAACCGCCGCGGCGGATGCCGTGTTCGGCTATTCCACCTTCAACGATCTCACCGCGCGGCGCGCCCAGAAGCTGACCTCGCAGTGGACGCTGGGCAAGAACGGCGACTTCACCGGCCCGCTCGGCCCCTTGGTCAGCCGCGACGAGGCGGGCGACCTCCGGGACGGCCTTCAGGTCAGGACCCGGGTGAACGGCACCGAGGTCCAGAACGGCAACACGCGGGACATGATCTTCTCCGTGCCGGCCATCATCGCCCTGATCAGCGAAACCTTCACGCTCCACCCCGGCGACGTGATCGCCACCGGCACTCCCGAGGGCGTCGGCTACGCCCGCACCCCGCAGTGGCTCCTGCAGGCCGGAGACACCGTGGAAGTCGAGATTGAGCGGCTGGGCACGTTGACGACCCCCATCGGCGGCCCGGCGCTCCGGGCGAGGGCCTGATGACTGCCATTTCCCATGCCCGGTTGGAGGATCTTCCGGCGGACATTCCGGTCCTGATCTCCGGCGGAGGCCCCAGCGGATTGTTCCTCGCCCTGGATCTCGCCCAGCGGGGGATTCACAGCGTTGTCATCGAGCCGCGGACCGCCATCGATCCCGACCGGCCGCGTGCCAAGACCACCAACGCGCGCACCATGACCCACCTCCGCCGCCTTGGCCTATCGACGGCACTGCGTTCGGCCGCACCGCTGCCGGTGGAGTTCGCGCAGGACATTATCTTCTGCACGTCGCTGACGGGCCGTGAAATCCGCCGTTTCCCGAACGCCTTCCAGCTCCAAACCGGCCGGTATGAGCCGCAGCCCGAGTGCGGGCAGCAGGTACCGCAGCCGGTGCTCGAATCCGTGCTCCGCGAAGCCGTGGCAGCGTCGGCGCATGCCACGCTGCTGACGGGTCTGCGGGTTGAGTCGTTCGCAGGCCCGGGATCCGGCCAGCAGGTGACAATGGCAGATACCGCGGGCCGGCGCCGCACGGTGGGGTGTACGTTCCTGGCAGGAGCCGACGGCGGTTCGTCCGCTGTGCGTCGTGGGTTGGGTCTGCGACTGGAAGGTGGCTCCGCAGCACTGTCCAACATCAGCATCCTGTTCCGTTCCCGCGACCTGGCCGACACCATCACTTTGGACCCTGCCGTCCAGTATTGGGTCCTAGCTGAAGGCGCTGCCGGCATGGTGGGCCGCATGGACCTGGACCAGACCTGGTGGGCCATCGTCCAGGGCGTCAAGGCCCAAGGTGACGCGGGGCCGCCGGATCTGGATGCCGTGGCCCTCGTCCGCTCCCTGGTGGGGGCCGACGTCGAGGTTGACGTGATAGCCACAGACCCGTGGACGGCACGCATGCTCCTCGCAGCCGCCTACGGTCACGACGGCGTGTTCCTGGTGGGCGACGCGGCACACCAGAACCCGCCGTGGGGCGGGCACGGTTTCAACACGTGCATCGGCGACGCCGCCAACCTCGCATGGAAAATCGCGGGCGTCCTGGTCGGCTGGGCCGGGCCCGGCCTGCTGGACAGCTATGAACTCGAGCGGCGTCCCGTGGCTGAGCGCACCATCAACGATGCCGCGGCCAACGGCAAGGCGCTTGCCTACCACTTCGCCGACCCGGCACTGGCGGCCGAAGGGACCGACGGTACTGCCGCCCGTGCGAGCGCGCACGCGGCGCTGGGCGTCAAGCAAAGTGAATTCGATTCCCTCGGGCTGGTGCTCGGCTACAGCTACGCGGCGTCACCGCTGGTGGCCCCGGACGGGTCACCCGTTCCGGCCGAGGATCCCATTCGCTATACCCCGTCGGCCGCCCCCGGCGCGCTCCTTCCGCACGTGTGGCTCGATGACTCCACGTCGGTCTATGACGTTCTAGGGGTGGGGTTTACCCTTCTCGCCGACGCCCGGTCCTTGGCCGGTGCCGCAGCCGGGGACTCGTTTGCGCCGGTCCTTGCCGCAGCGGCCGCACTGCGCATCCCTCTGACCGTTGAAGCGCTGGGCCCGGACCGGAACGGCACCCCCCTCGCGGATACCTGGGCTGCCGATGCCGTCCTGGTCCGCCCGGACCAGCACGTGGCGTGGCGGGGAGCCTCCGCTGAAGCTGCCGCCAACGCCCTGCGGACCGCCGCGGGCTGGACCCACACCCAATCTTTGGAACCAGAGGAGCACGCCCATGTCAGCGCCGTCATTTCGTGATTATCTGTTTCAGCCCGGCCATCCGCGCGTAGCCAAGGTCCGCGGCCTGGATGCACGGTCCTACGCGGAGGCGGCCAAGGATGATCCGTTCGCCGGCCCGATGATCGAAGGCTGGAAGGAGCTCTACCCCCGGCCGTTCACCGGGGTGACCAGCGATGGCGTGGTCCGTGAAGGCCTGTTCCCCCTTGCTGATGCATTGCCCGGGGAGGAGGCGCCGACGGCGGACATGGTGGCAGCGGCCGACAAGCTGCTGGCTCTGGCCTCGCTGGAACGAATGAGCCGGCTGAGCTACTCCGTGGATGCCGGCGAGTGGCAGAGTTGGGCCAACCCCGAGTTTATGCAGCACGACACGGGCCTGCGTCTGGACGAGGTGGATCCGGCTCTGCGTGACGCCGCGCTGGCCGTGGTGGAGTCGAGCCTCAGCCCGGAGGGCCATGCGCTGATGCGGAACCTGATGCGGATCAACGGTTTTCTTGGTGACCTGGTGGACCTGCCGCTGCTTATGAACGAGTACAGCTACAACTTCGCCCTCTACGGGGTGCCCTCCGAGACGGAACCCTGGGGCTGGCAGCTCTTCGGCCATCACGTGGCACTCAACTGCCTTGTGATCGGAAGCCGGATGGTGGTCTCGCCGGTGTTCCTGGGCGCCGAGCCGGACACCATCGACGCCGGCCCGCACCGGGGCGTGAAGGTCTTCAAGGAGCGCATCCAGTGGGCCCGGGAGCTCATGGCCGGTCTGCCGGCCGAACTCCGCGCCGGCGCCGTGGTGTTCGAACAGATGGAGGATCCCGCCATGCCCGATGGGCGGCTGCATCCCGGGGACGAACGGCATCTTGCCGGCTGCTTCCAGGACAACCGTGTGATCCCCTACGAAGGCATTCCAGTCAGCTCGATGCCGCCGTCCGCACTGGCGTTGCTGGAAAGGATTGTGGAGGACTCCATCTCCTATCTTCCGGCCGGGCCGCGCGCTGCCCGCCGCCGGGAAATCCAGGCGCACTACGCCGAAACCTGGTTCTCGTGGATCGGCGGCTGGCAGGGCGGGGACGCCTTCTACTTCCGCATCCAAAGCCCCGTGGTCATCCTCGAACTCGACCACCACACCGGGGTGTTCCTCAACAACGGAACTCCTGCGCCCTTCCACATGCACACCGTGGTGCGGACACCCAACGGCAACGACTACGGCCGGGCACTGGTCAAGCAGGCGGCTGTGCGGCAGAGGGAATCGTTCGCTGTTGGGGACAACGGATGACGACGGCGGAGATCGCCGCAGTGCCGCAGCTCGCGTCCGAACATGGCCCGGCCGGCCCGCTCCAGGGCCTCCTCGTTATTGACCTGAGCCGCGCACTGGCCGGACCGCACGCCGGGATGATGCTGGGGGACCTCGGCGCCCGCGTCATCAAAGTCGAGGTACCCGGGACCGGGGACGACACCCGCGGCTGGGGTCCCCCCTTTGTGGGCCCCGAGGATGACCCGCAGGCCACCTACTTCCTCTCCTGTAACCGGAACAAGGAATCCATCGCCTTGGACCTGAAGAGCCAGGAAGACCGGGAGGTTCTCCAGGGGTTGGTGGCGCGCGCCGACGTTGTTATCGAGAACTTCCGCACCGGCGTGATGGACCGCCTGGGCTTCTCCACCTTGGCCATGCAGGAGTTGAACCCGAGGCTGATCGTCCTGTCCATCACGGGGTTCGGCCACGACGGACCCGAGGGCGGCCGGGCCGGCTACGACCAGATTGTGCAGGGCGAGGCAGGGCTGATGTCCGTCACCGGCAACGGACCCGACGATCCGCAGCGCGTGGGAGTTCCCATCGCGGACCTGCTCTCGGGAATGTACGGAGCGTTCGGGCTGCTCGCGGCACTGCATGAGCGCGAGCGGACCGGACGCGGACAGGTGGTGCGCACGTCACTGCTCGCCGCCGTCGTGGGCGTCCATGCCTTCCAAGGCACCCGGGTTACGGTCGCCGGGGAAGTCCCCGAAGCCCAAGGTAACCACCACCCTTCCATTGCACCCTACGGCCTGTTCCGCTGCCGGGACGGGGCCGTGCAGATCAGTGTGGGCAGCGATGCACTGTGGAGGAAATTCTGCTCGGAGTTCGGGCTCGACGCAGGCGCCCCGGAGGTGGCATCGAACGCGGACCGGGTCCGTCACCGCGGCAGGACCATCGGGCTGGTGGAGCAGGCCTTCGCGCCACATAGTGCCGCCGGGCTGCTCGAGAAGCTTCGCCTGGCCGGAATTCCGGCAGGTAGAGTCCGCTCGCTGGATGAGGTCTACGCCTGGGACCAGGTGGCCTCCCAAGGGTTGCTCATCGACGTGGAGCACGAGCTGCTGGGTACGATCACGCTGCCGGGTCCGCCGCTACGATTCTTCGAGGCCACGCCCAACGGTGAGCGCGAAACCACCGCTGCCAGCCACACCGCTCCACCGTTGCTGGACCGGCATGGTTCAGGCATCCGGAGCTGGCTTGGCTGCGATGTTTTGGGGGAGGAACATGACCGGCGCTGACCTCATCAATTCGCRTGGAATGCTGCACGAAACCGCGCCGGATGTGATCACCTCCCACGACTTCACTTCGGTGCTCGTCGATCCCGGCACTTTTGAGTCGTGGGACATGCCGCCGGTTTACGTTGGGCATGAAGCCGGCTATGCGGATGCACTCGGCGCTGCGCGCCGGAGGAGCGGAACGGATGAGGCCGTGATCACCGGGGCCGGACTGCTGGAGGGCCGCCGCGTGGCGGTGATCGCCGGTGAGTTCGCGTTCCTTGGCGGCTCGATTGGCGTCGCCACCGCTGCCAGGATCGTGGCGGCGCTGGAACGGGCCACCCTCGAGGGTCTGCCGGTCGTGGCCAGTCCCGCCTCAGGCGGCACCCGGATGCAGGAAGGCACGCCGGCGTTCCTGGCCATGGCACGCATCGCCGGCGCCGTGGAACGGCATAAATCTGCCGGCTGCCCCTACCTTGTCTACCTGCGTCATCCCACCACAGGCGGGGCGATGGCATCGTGGGGCTCTTTGGGGCATCTCACGTTTGCCCAGCCCGGGAGTCTGCTCGGATTTCTGGGGCCGCGCGTTTATGAGGCACTGTATGACGAGCCGTTCCCGCCGGATGTGCAGACCGCAGAAAACCTTGAACGGTGCGGTCTGGTGGACGGCGTGGTCCCGTTGGCCGGCCTGCGCGACGTGCTGCTGTCGGTTCTCCGCTACGCAGACGGGGACGGGTGCCGTGTTCGGAACCGCGCCCGCAGCAGTAGCGAGCCAGCCGCCGTCGGCCCTTTCCCGGTCGTAGCTTCTCCGGCCGCACCCGCTGCGTCCGCTTGGGACATCGTGCGGCGGTCCCGCGACAAAGACCGGCCCGGACTGCGGGAACTGCTGGCTGTGGCGGCGCATGACGTGGTGCCGTTGTTGGGCGGGGCCGGCCCGCAGTCCTCCGGGAATGCACAGCCGGGAGCGGGCAGTCCACTGATTGTGGCGCTGGCTTCGTTCGGTGCGGTCCGCTGCGTGGTGGTAGGGCAGGAGCGCCGGGCTCAGGCAGCCGGTTCGCTCATCGGCCCCGCGGAGCTGCGCCGTGCCCGGCGCGGAATGCACCTGGCCGCAGAACTGGGTCTGCCGCTGCTGACAGTCATTGACACGCCTGGTGCCGAACTGAGCGTGGACGCGGAAGAAGGCGGCCTGGCCCGCGAGATCGCCCGCTGCCTGGCCCTGCTGCCGCAACTGACCGTGCCTTCCCTGTCCTTCATCCTGGGCGAGGGCACCGGGGGAGCCGCCATCGCGCTGCTTCCCGCCCGCCGGACCATCTGCGCGCAGCATGCCTGGCTGGCTCCGCTGGCGCCGGAAGGTGCCAGCGCCATCCTGCACCGCACTACCGAACGCGCGGCGGAACTCGCACAGGGCCTCCGAATGACGGCGACGGACCTCACAGCATCCGGCGCTGTCAGTGCGGTGGTGGCGGAGGAACCGGACGCCGCCCGGGAGCCAAAGGATTTCTGCCTTCGGGCGGGGCAGGCTATCGAGCGTAACTTCTTGGAACTTCTCGCCTAGCCGTTTGTCGCGGATTTCCCCACCACGCAGGAATGCCCGGACCCCCACAGGGATCCGGGCATTCATGCCCGTAGCTCAGATATCCAGGGCCGCACGCCGCTGTGGGGGCGGACCAACAACGGTGAGGTCCATCTCCGCCTGCGCCCGGCCGAAGCCTTCCATATCCATGTATGGTGTGCCGCCTTCGGCGTACATGTGGTCCTCGGTGGGCTGGTTGAAGTACTCAAAGAACCCGTTGAAGACCGACGGTGTCAGGAACCCCAGCATCTGCGTGTTGTGCGAGTCCAGGGCGAACGAGTGGATGGTGCCGGCCGGGGCGTGGACAAAGTCGCCCTTGGTCAGCAGCATTTCGCGGCCGTTGGCGTACAGCCACATCCGGCCTTCGGTGACGAGGAAGTTCTCGGTGTGCTGGCTGTGGAAGTGCAGCGGGATGTAGGGCGTCTTGGCGCCCTTGGTGTGCACCGCAAAGTAGTTGGCTCCGGTGTTCGCCGGCCGGGACAGGTAGGTGAACATCGTCTGGTAGCTGACCAGGCGCTCGCCTTCGTGGGCACTGAGGAAGTACGGGCTCTGCGTGGGCGGCAGGCCGGCGTCGTGCTTGAACGTGGGGGTGACCCGCTCAACGTCCGGGAAGGTGAGGCCGAACTCGGCGCCAACTGCGGCCTGTTTCTGGAAGCTGACCGCGTGGCCGGCGCGGACGGGCGGGACGTGGGAGTCGATGGGAGTGCCCACGCGCTCGTAGTAGGCCTCCCCGCCGCCGGGGGTCATCCAGTTCAGGAAGCGTGTGTAATGGCTGGCCATCCGGTAGGCGTGGGGCGTTCCCGGTGGAATGACTACGGAGTCGCCGGGCGTGAGGATACGGCTCTCACCGGGCAGCCAGACGTGCAGGATGCCGTCAAAGACATAAAGGGTTTTGTGCTCCACCTGGTGGCTGACGAACGGTGATTCCGCCCCCATGCCGCCGGAGATGTAGGCGGCGCTGAAGATCCCGCCCGTGTCCGCCGCGCGGGCAATCACCGTCACGAGTTGGCCGTTGATCTCGTAGCGGGCGCCTTCCCCTGAGGCCATGTAGTAGGGCACTGCCTCGCCCGGCAAGGCATTGGATACCGGTAGCTGCTGGTTCATTTCCTCAACGCTGAGGGACATCGGTTCCTTCTTTCCTGTTTCGCCCGAATGGGGGTCTCGAAAAAGCATCCCCGATATCGCCGGCTGAAAGGAGACGGATTTTCATTGGTTGAAAGCTATCCGCTGCCCGGGTTACGGGCGGCAACCAATGTGCTGATCCAGACGATGACGGCAAGGATGGTGTAGCTGGCGGTGATGGTCGGAAGGCTGATGGTTCTGCTTGCCTGGCCGGCGATCAGGCTTGGAAGCGCGGAGCCCGTGTAGGAGATGGCGTAGATGACCGAGAGCAGGCCGGCGCGCTGCCCCGGGAGCGCTTCGGGCAGGAGGGTGTTCATACTGCCGGCGGTGGCGATGCCCATTCCGATGCCGCCGGCGACGCCCGCGCCGATGAACAAGCCAAGGATTCCGGCCGTGCTGGCAAACGTGAGGCCGAGACCGGCTGCAGCGACCAGCGTCATCCCGACGCGCTGCGCGGCCGCCGGCGTGAAGCGTCCGGCGATGAAACCGCCCAAGAAACCCGGAGCCATATAGGAGGCGAAGACGGCGGCTGCGATGAGTGGGCTGTGGGAGCCGAGGTCATCGGCCGCGATGGAAGGGCCGAACGAGGTGAAGTAACCGCCAAATGCCCACGTGGCGACGAAGATGCCGGAGGCGAGGGGCAGGTAGCGGCGGGACGCCCGGGGGACGGCGAGCTGGGGGATCAGTGATGACCAGGCGCCGCGGCTGCGGACCACCGTCTCGGGCCGGGTCGCCAGGGCGACCGCGCAACCGAGCAGGAGGGTGGCGAACACCAGGAAGGTCAGCTCGCGTGGGGCCGGTGCCAATTCGACGAGCGCTCCGGAGATGAAGACGCCGACGGCGAGTCCCACGGTGGCGGCAGCGGTGGTGACGGTCGAGACAAGCCACCGGGGCCGCTGCGGTGCGGTGTCGACGGCGTAGGCGCCGATCGCGCTGGAAGCCAGACCGGCGGCGAGTCCTTGGAGGGAGCGGCCGATGAGCAGCGGGAGGAAGCTGTGCACGAAGATCAGTGTGAGGCAGCCGGCCACGGCGATGAGCAGCGCGGCGATGGAGACCGGGCGGCGTCCGTGGTGGTTGGAGAGCCGGCCGAGGACAAGCAGGGCGAAGACAGCGCAGGCGAAGTAGGCGACGGCGACCAGTGAGAATTCGTCGTTGGTCAGGCCGTTGACGGTCCGATACGTGTCGTAGAGCGGGATGGGTGTGGCGCCGGCGGCGAAGACCGCGACAAACGAGACCGTCGGGGCGACGAAGCCGCGCGATTTCACACGGGTCGCGGTCAGGTGGGTGGAGTGCGTGCTCATGTGCTTCCTGATGTGACAGACCCGGAACATGGAGGTTCCGGGCCCGTCGCCGGGGTGAGGTCCGGGCTACGCCTGGACTGTGCCGTTGTAGTCGTCGTCGGTGATGTGCTCGCGCCACGTGGTGGTCTTGGCGGGGTCCTCGCCGTTCTGCAGCATGGCGATGTGCTCCATGAAGCAGCCGGGGGCGGCGGCGTGCCAGTGCTCCTCGCCTGGCGGGGTGTAGAGCGTCTGGCCGGGGTGGACCTCGATGATGGTGCCGTCCCGGCCGCCGAAGCGTCCGACGCCCTGGGTGACCCGAAGGTACTGGCCGTGCTCGTGGGAGTGCCAGGCGGTGCGGGCGCCGGGAGCGAACCGGACGGTCGCGACGACCATGGACTGGTCCTTCTCGTGAGGCAGTGCGATCGGGTCGAGCCACACGTCGCCGGCGAACTGGGCCGCGGGGTTTTTCGAGGTGGGAACGGTGGGTTCGATATTCATGATGTTCCTTACTTGGTGTCTGTGAAGAGCTGTTTGGCGACGCCCATCGCGCCCATGCCCTTGGGCCAGCCGGCGTAGAGCGTGACGTGGGTGATGGCTTCGATGAGCTCCTCTTGGGTTACGCCGTTTTCGATGGCGCGGCCGAGGTGGAATCCCAGCTGGTCGGTGTTCCCGCCGGCGGTGAGTACGGCCACCGTGATGAGGCTGCGGTCCCGTGCGGAGAGTTCCGGCCGATTCCATACGTCCTCGAACAGCACGTCGTCGGTGAGCTCGGCCAGCTTCGGGGCGAAGTCGCCGAACATCTTTCGGCCGCCGCCGAGCTGCTTGGGTTGTTCAGCCATGATGTTCCTTCTCTCGGCTTGGAAGTGGTTCGTGTCGGGCTGCGTTCCAGTCAACAGGAATTCAAAGGCGTGAGGGAGTCACTGCTGTAGGTAGCACTGGCAGGGCCTGTCTCGGTAGGCGTTCGCTGATCGACCGGCCCGATTGGAACCGGGCGATTTGGACTAATGTTTACCGATGATTGAATCGCACCAACTTAGCCAGAGCGTCAGCATGCGTGTACTGCGCCTGAGTGATGCGCCCGCGCTCGCCGCCGCATATGTGCGCAACCGGGTCTACCTCTCCCGCTGGGAGCCAGTGCGGCCCGAGGAGTACTACACCGAGACCTGGCAGCGTGCCGACACCGCCAACCGCCGCGCTGCGCATAAAGCCGGGGAGGGGTGTCCCTTCGGCCTGTTTGCCGGTGACACACTCGTGGGCCGGTTCAACCTTGCCGGCATCGCTCGCGGCCCGTTCCAGAGCGCGGGGCTGGGGTACTGGGTCGACGTCGACCATGCAGGCCGCGGGCTGGCGTCTGCTGCAGTACAGAGGATCGTCGCAATAGCACGCGACGAACTCGGGCTGCACCGCATCGAGGCGAGCACGCTGCTGCACAACGTTGGCTCGCAGCGGGTGCTGCAGAAGGCAGGCTTCCAGCACATTGGTATGGCCCCGCGGTACTTGCGGATTGCGGGACAGTGGCAAGACCACAACCTCTACCAGGTGGTCCTGCACGACTGAAGCCCATTCACTGTTCGCTGGGACCCGAAGAGGGCTACGGCGCAGGTCAGCCCCACGTGGAGGAGCCGTTTCGTTACCCCGTGCTTCGGGCCGTGAAGCCACGTTGCGCCGCACGTCGGCGCATTTCACCTCCGGTTGAAAGGGGTGGGGGCGGCTGGTTGGTTGGACGTATCGGCTTTGAAAGGAAGAACATGACGGAACATTTTGATCTCACTCCACAGCGTCTGCGTCACGTCCTGGGCCACTTTGCGTCCGGGCTGACCGTAATTACCGCAGCAACTGACAACGGTCCGGCCGGGTTCACCTGCCAATCCTTCTCCTCCCTTTCGCTGACCCGGCACTGGTGACCTTCAGCCCCGCCCGCAGCTCCAGTACCTGGCCGTTGTTGCGCAGCGCGGGACGCTTCACGGTGAACATCCTGCCGGTAGAGCACCAGCAACTGGCCGGCCAGTTTGCCCGTTCCGGAACGGACAAGTTTGCCGGCGTGGATTACTCCGCCTCGCCGCTGGGCAATCCGGTCCTGGACCAGGCGCTCGCCTGGGTGGACTGCGGGCTTCACGAGGAGTACGACGGCGGCGACCACACCATTGTGGTGGCTGACGCGCACGCTCTTGGCGCGCGGGAAGGCGCCGAGCCGCTGCTCTTCTTAAGGGCGGCTACTTCGAAGGCGTGCCGTCCCGGGCCGAATTGCTGGACAGCGTCGCATGACGCCGGCCAAGTCGGGCTCGTGGAGGCGGCTAGCTCCCGACCGCCCGCGCCGGCGCGACCACCCTGTCCTGAAGGAAGTACGCGCATAGGGTCTTCCATTACGCACTGACAGACGAAGCGCCCACGCCTGGCGATGCCGCCGCCCAATATGCCGGGCTGGCAGGCGCATGGTCCTCCTGACCGGATCCAACCGCAACTGCCGCAGCGATCCTGCCGTCTACCACCACTGCCAGAAGCTGACCGGGGTACCGGCTGCCGCCGTCGGAACGTCCGCCAGGGCAGGTCCCGCACCGACGGGAGTGAACGGAATCCCATGCCGGGCCGCGGGCCCGCTCGCACACCGGTACACGGGGTACGCAGGAGGGACCTGACTGTACCCTCAGATGCTTCAGGCTCCGCGAACCCCCCGCCTTGTTGGCTTCAGTGAGTGAAGATTTCCTTGGCTACCGTGATGGCGGACATCGCTTTAGGCCATCCTGCGTAGAAGGCCAGATGAATGATGGCTTCTTTGAGTTCCGTTTCCGTCAGGCCATTGTCCTTGGCCCGAACGAGGTGGCCACGGAGCTGTTCGGTGCTGCCGCTGGTGACCAAACTGGCGACGGTGACCAGGCTGCGGTCCCGCGGGGACAATTCGGCACGCTCCCACACGTCTCCGAAGAGCACGTTATCGGTGAGGTCGACGAGTTTGGGGGCGAAGTCACCGATGAGTTGCTGGGCGCGGGTTGGGGTTGGTTCGTTCATGGCTGGTCCTTCCGTTTGGTTGGGTCGGCAGGAGCGGGTATGTCAGGGTGCTATTTTTCGACGAGTCTGGTGCGTTGCAGCCAGGAGTCGATGCTCGGACCGGCATCCCTGACTTCCTCGCCCTTCACCGCCAATCCTTGGCCGATGAACCCGCCGGGACAAAACTTGGCGTAGCCACTTTCGGTGTTGCCGAGCCCGCTCATGGCGTGGGTGGTGATTGGGTGAATTGTTTTGCCGGTGAAGTCGTAGCTCTCGGCAAACGTGGTCATGATCATGGGTGGGCGGACGTTCCATATGCCGCTGGCCAGCAGAACGGTGTCGTACTGGTGGATCTCGCAGTTGAAGCGGTCCTTGATCATCCCGGCAAGCACTTCAGTGTTGCCCACTGTCAGGTCAGTCCGGCCTCCGTAGTGGTAGTTCTCGCCGGCTCGTGAGAAGTATGCCAGTAGCACGCGGCCATGGTCTTGGCGGGCTGGTGGGTTCTGCGAAGTCGGTTCTTGCGAAGGCATGTGTGTTTGCTCCTCGACGGATCAGTTGTACCGGCGTCCGCCCAGCCAGCTCACCATGGCCGGGTCGCGGTGGTCGAAGAACTGGCTGTCGCCGGTATCCAAGCCTGAGATGGCGCCCATTTGTTCGTCTGTCAGGATGAAGTCGAAGACGTCGAGGTTTTGCGCCATCCGCTCGGGTCGGACGGATTTGGGGATCACCACGACGTTGCGCTGGATGAGCCAGCGGAGCACCACATGGGCGACGGATTTGCCGTGGGATTTTCCGATCGCGGCGAGGGTTTCGTTCGTGAAGAGGCCGTTCTTGCCTTCGGCGAAGGGGCCCCAAGACTCGATCTGCACGCCTCGTTCGATCATGAGTGCCTGGTCCTCTGCCCGCTGGTGGAAGGGGTGGGTTTCAATTTGGTTCACGGCGGGGACGATCTCGTTGTGGTCGATGAGGTCCACGAGACGGTCCGGGTGGAAGTTGGAGACGCCGATGGCACGGGCGCGGCCTTCTTTGTTGATGTCCTGCATGGCCCGCCATTCGCTGTAGTAGTCGCCGAGGGGTTGGTGGATCAGGTACAGGTCCACATAGTCCAGGCCGAGGCGGGTTAGGGAGTTTTCGAAGGCGCGTTTGCTGTCGTCCTGGACGTTGCCGGTGGGGGCGTGCTGGATCCAGAGCTTGGTGGTGACGAAGAGATCCTCGCGTGCCACGCCACTTGCCTTGATCGCGGCGCCGACGGCCTCTTCGTTGCCGTAGGACGCTGCCGTGTCCAGATGACGGTAGCCGGCTGCGATTGCGGCTTCGACCGCGGCTTGGGTTTCATCGTCCGGGATCTGGAAGACGCCGAAGCCGAGGATCGGCATCTCCACGCCGTTGTTAAGGGTCACGTTGTGCATGTTTTTCCTTTGCGTTGGTGTGGTTATCAGTTGGTTTGACGGTTATGTGCGGTTTGGTAGTCGGCGTCCTGGACGGGTTCAAGCCAGGTGGCGCTTTCCCCGTTGAGGCGTTCGACTACGGACAGGTGGCACATCATGCTCTCCGATGTTGCTCCGTGCCAGTGTTCTTCACCTGGCGGGGTGTGGACTGTGTCCCCGGGGCGCATGAAGATCACGGTGCCGTCCCGTGTCACCACGAGGCCGGCGCCCCCGGTGCAGTGCAGGGTCTGTCCGAGGGGGTGGCAATGCCAGTTGGTGCGGGCACCGGGTGTGAAGTGCACCAGGGAGGCCGTCAGTTGCGATGGTGCCTCGCCGGTGTGGAGAGGGCTGAGGTAGGCATCGCCGGTGAATCTTTCCCGGGGTGCTTTGACCGTTGGGGCGGGGTTGATGAGCTTGACAGGCTCGTTCTCCTTTGTCCGTGGCGCAGCGTCAGGGAGGATATGACGAGAATGATGAGAATGACGGCGGGCCAACCGAGGCTGGTGCGCAGCCCGTCCATGAACCCTCCCCTTGCGAGGACGGCACCGAACATCGCGACGCCGAGCGAGCCGGCTTCTTCAAGCAAACCAGCCCTTTCCCATGCGCGGGAGTGCCTGCTGTGCGGTGTACTGGCAGTTCCTGTTAGACGGACTTGGCCCCACGTAGCCTTGAGCCATGGACAACAACAAAGACGTCCGCGAGTTCCTCATGACGCGGCGGGCGCGCATCAAGCCGGCCCAGGCCGGCCTGACCGCCTACAGCGGGACACGACGGGTCACGGGGCTCAAACGCGAGGAAGTAGCCATGCTGACGGGCGTCAGCACGGAATACTATGCGCGCCTTGAACGCGGGAACCTACGGGGAGTCTCCGAGTCCGTCCTGGACTCGCTGGCCCGTGCCCTTCAGCTGGACGAGGCCGAACGATCCCACTTGCTGGACCTGGCTAAAGCAGCCACTCCACCCCGGCCGTCGGGCGGACGCACTCCACGGGATGAGGTCCGTCCCAGCATTGGACGGATCCTCTCCGGAATGACCGGCACTCCGGCGTACGTCAGGAACGCCAAGATGGATATTGTTGCCGCCAACAGCCTCTGTTTCGCACTCTATACCGGCATTCTTGGCCCGGCGACCCTGCCGTTGAATCTTGCCCGGTTCATATTCCTGGATTCCCGTTCCAAGGACTTCTTCGTCGAGTGGGAGACCATCGCCGATGATTTTGCAGCCGCTCTCCGGGTGGAGTCAGGACGCCGTCCCCGGGACCGCTACTTGAATGGCCTGATCGGGGACCTCGCCGCAGGGAGCACGGAATTTTCCACGCGCTGGGCCCGCCACAATGTGCGCTTCCACCGGTCAGCCCGCAAAAAGATGCGAAACCCCCTGGTTGGCGAAATCGAACTCACAGGGGACGCTCTGGAGCTGCCCGGTGAAGGCATGACCCTGATCGCCTACACGGCCGAACCCGGTAGCCAAGCGGAAGAACAACTGGCCTTCCTCGCCAGCTGGAGCACCACGGGCACCCCACTTGTCCCAGCAGCGAACGAGCGCACAATATCCGCAGCACCGCTTCCAGCCAGCTTGCAGGAATAGTCGGGTACGTCTCCCTGCCTGTTGGCTTCTGGGTGCCGATAGTTCAGGATGTGAGCATCAGGTTCAGTGGCGCTGGCGGAGAACCACCGGGTCCTTGCCCCACTACTCGTGCTCACAGGGGAAGCGGACGATGGGCGGAATTGACGATCTTATGCCCCGGTCCGACGACCGTTGGGCCACCGCCACGCGACGGGCACAGGGCATTGCAGATCATGGTCTGGGCGGTGCGCTGAAGACCTACTATTCCCTCTGTTTCCCGGCCGGGGTTGTCGTCCTTGTCACGGCGGGGACCGTTCTCGGGATATTGGCATTCGGAGGCCGACCGGCGGACTGGCCGTCCTTTTTGGTGGTCGGATTTTTCCTTGCGGTGCTGGGTTGCGCGATTGGCGGCCCCGTTTACAACGCGAAGAAAATCGTGCCTGCAGCGGAGACGGGCAGGATTGATGTCCTGCTGTCGCTGGAGGACGAAGAGCGCAAGGACATCCGGCGCCAGATTCTCGGGAGGACACGCGTTGATGGCGACCACCTTGTCGTTTCGCGGGCCGCGGCCGTGCAACTCCGAAAAAATCTCGCCACACAGCTCATGTGGGTGCCCGTGCTCCCACTCATCTTCATGGCCCAAGTCATGTCCCAGGTCCTGCGCGGAGCCGGGTTCCTCACCTGGATCTATGCAGCCGGCGTGGCTCTCTTGGTGGTCGGGGAGATATCTGTCGTCCGGGACTTCCATCGAGCTGGCCGGTTCCTTGACGGCACGGCGGAGCCGGGCGGTCCGGTCCCAAAGGGTCCACCGGCGTGACCAACCCGGGGATCCTTCAGCGGGCAATTCAATTGAAGCGCAGACCGAATGCTACGCCCATCGACCACTACGAGACGGAAGGCTGACGCCATGCGGAAACTGATTTACGGCATGAATCTGACCTTGGATGGCTACATCGCCGCGGCTGGCGACGACATCGGCTGGAGCACGTCGAGCGACGAACTGTTCCAGTGGTGGCTCGACCAGGAGCAGGCCAGCAGCTTGACGCTGTACGGCCGCAAGCTCTGGCAGACCATGAGCTCCTACTGGCCGACCGGCGGCCAGCAGCCCAACGCCAGCCAGGCGCAGATCGAGTTCGGGCAGAACTGGCGGGACACGCCGAAAGTGGTGTTCTCCTCGACGATCGACAAGGTCGGCTGGAACGCGCGCCTGGTCACCGGCGACGCGATCGCCGAGATCACCCGGCTCAAGGCCGGGGACGGCGGCCCGATGAGCGTCGGCGGCGCAACCCTCGCGGGGGCGGCCATGTGGGCGGGACTGATCGACGAATACGCGCTGGTCACCCATCCGGTCCTGGTGGGCGGCGGTACCCCGTTCTTCACCTCGCTGGACAGCTGGGTGAACCTGAGCCTCGTGGAGACGCGGACGTTTCCCGGCGGCGCGGTCCTGACCAGGTACGAGACGAAGCGCTAAGCAGGAGCCCTCCCGCGAGCGAGGAGGACTCCTGCGCCAGTGGTCTCAACCGGCGGTCACCGCAGCGCGCGCAGGTACCGCCATTGAACGATCCGCTGTGCGATCAGGAGGAAAGGGAAGAGGAGCCGCCATGGCTGTGGTGATGCTTGCGTCAGCCTTCCAGCTTTGCCGGGCCGCAATGATCCCGTCCCGCGTCGCAGCCCGGATGACCCCATAAAGAACCTAAAAGAAAATTGCCGCAAACACGGCACCCAAGACAATATCCATAATTCTTCCCCCGAAGATTCCATTGCCAAAAAGGGCACCGCAAGCCTACGTCAGGTCCCACCTGCTCACCGCTCAGCGAGGCGCCGGGAGGCTGGTGGAGATCGGCAGTACGGCGGAGGTGCTGGGAAACCCGACACACGGGTACACGCGCCAGCTGATCGGCGCCATCCCGAGTAGGAAGCCGGCCCTCACCTGACACGTGCCGCGCGTGCGGCCGGCCGGTCAACGCCACTGTCCTCAGATGAGGCCCAGGTCAGTAAACGCGGCAACCAGTCCTTCGCGGTGCGGCGGCGCGGCAACACGGTCAGCCAGGGCGAGGAGTTCGGGCGAGGACCCCTCGATGGCGATGCCCACACCCGCAAACGCGATCATTTCCAGGTCGTTCTGGCCGTCGCCCGCGGCAATGGTGTTTTCCTGTTCGATGCCCAAGTGGGCAATGACGGCCGCCACGCCGTCGGCCTTGCTGATGCCGCGCTGGTACAGCTCGCCCGCGTGCCGCCCCTCGTTGGCGATCGAATTGGCCACCACAGCGATGCCTACGCCGATTTCCCGGGCTATACGCTCCATGGGGACCGGGGCCTCGAACACCGAGATTTTGGCGAAGGCAGTAGCTGCGCGGTCTGAGGTGGCGCGAACGGAGCCCAGGATGGCCGAGGAGCCTGTCGAATGTCCGTCCGGCGCGCGGCGGAAGTGTTCTTCGATGATGGCGCGGAGCCGCGGCTCCGCCTCCGGGGCAACGTGCAGCGAATCCTGGGCTTCAAGAATGTAGACGGCTTCGTGGCCATCGAGCACAGCCACCGTCCTGGCTGCCAGCTCGGCAGGGAACCGCCGGTCCAGCAGGATCTCGCCATCCACCTCGGCGTACGCACCGGCACTTGCCACCAAACCGTCAAAGCCGGCGGCGAGAATGCTCTGCGGCAGCATGGACACCGGACGTCCGGTACAGAGCAGGACCTTGTGTCCGGCCAACCGCGCGGCACGGACCGCCCGCACATGGCCGTCCGGGACAACCCCGTAGTCCGCATAGGTGCCGTCGACATCAAGGAAGATGGCGCGGACGGTTGCTGTGGAGGTGACTGGCTTGGAGCTCATGATCCCGGATTCTACAGGGGCGGCACGAGGCACCGAAGACTGATGCGCCGTCTGTCCGTCGCCGCCGCAGGGCTAGACACCCGCCGTCGTCCTTCCGCCTGGAAGGCCAACCAGCGGGCTACGATGATGTGGCCGCCGATTCCAACCCGGCCGCAATACCCAAGAGCAAGGAATGCTGAGATGGCACAGTCATACTTCCAGGTAGTTGTCCGCTACACGGTTAAGCCTGCGGAAACGGAAACCGTCCTCCGGCTGCTGGGCGAGATGGCTGCAGCCACCCGAGCGGAAGAGGCGAACCTGTCCTACGAGTTCTTCCAGAGCGTAGAGGACCCCACCCAGATCGTGATCCTGGAGCGCTACACGGACGCCGCCGGATTTACCGCCCACCGCGACTACGACCATGTCCAGAGCATCGGTGCCGCCCAGATCATCCCTCGGTTGGAACGCCGCACCATCCAAACCTTCGAAGCCACCGAATAAGCCTGGGTCCTTTTCTCTGCCGTTCCGGCGGTGTGGCGGGCCTCTGTCTCTGTGAGCGGCGTCCGTGTCAGGATCAGGTATGTCCCAACGCCTGATGCTGCTCGACACCGCGTCCCTGTACTTCCGCGCCTTCTACGGCCTGCCCGATACCATCCGCCGCCCTGACGGCACGCCGGTCAACGCGGTGCGTGGCCTCCTGGACATGATTGCGCGGCTCACCACCGATTACCGGGCGACGCATCTGGTGGCGTGCTGGGACGATGACTGGCGTCCGCAGTGGCGCGTGGACCTTATCCCGTCCTACAAGGCCCACCGGGTCGCGGGGGTGGTGGCCAACGCCCCTGATCTTGAAGTGGTCCCGGACGCTCTTGAAGCACAGCTTCCCATGATCCGCCGGGTCCTGGAGCTTGCCGGCATCGCGGTGGTCGGGGCTGCGGACCACGAGGCCGACGACGTGGTGGGCACCTACGCCAGCGCGGCTGACCTTCCCGTCGACGTGGTGACGGGCGACCGTGACCTCTTCCAGCTCGTCGACGACGACCGCCAGGTGCGGGTCATCTACACCGCGCGCGGCATGCGCAACCTCGAAGTCCTGACCGACGCCGTCGTGCTCGGCAAATACCGGGTGCTGCCCAAACAGTATGCCGACTATGCGACCCTTCGCGGCGACGCCTCGGACGGGCTGCCGGGTGTTGCAGGCATCGGCGAGAAGACGGCGGCGGCCCTGCTTGGCGAATACGGCACGCTCGACAGGCTGCTTGCGGCGGCGACGGACTCGGGGAGCGGGCTGTCCGCCTCTGTGCGGTCCAAGCTTGGCGCGGCCAGCGATTACCTCAAGGTCGCACCAACTGTGGTGAACGTGGCGCGTGATCTCGCGCTGCCGTCACTGGAACAGGCAGGCGCGCAACTGCAGCCCGTCGCCGGGGAATCGCGGACGGAACTGGAGCGCCTCGCCGGTGAATGGAACCTGGGCGGCTCGATCACCCGGCTCCTCGCCGCCCTCGACCTTCGCCAGTGACGGCGCCTACGCGTGCGCGGTCTACGGGTGCGAGTAGGTGAGGCAATCCGCGTTGTCGCGGCCGGGGCCCACATGGACTTCCGGTGCCTTGCACATCAGGTGGTCGTTATGGACGCACTCGCCGCGCTGGCAGGCACCAACGTCGGCCAGAACCTTCGGCAGGCCGCCGTGCACGCCTGTATCGATGAACGTGGCGCAGGAAGCGTGGTCTTCAGCCCCGCCCACCGTGATCGCGGCGGCGTTGCAGTGGGTGTGGTCGTTGAAGGAACAGTTGGAAACACTGCAGTCTGCGACGTGGGTTGTCATGGGAATCCTCCGTGTACGGGCTGCCCGGACGGGCGGCTCCCTCCGCCCACGGTAACGCTGCGGAACACGTTCAAAAAGACCCAGTCGTGTGACCTAATTCGTCATGTGACCTAACGAGCAGCCGGGAGGAACTGGCCGTTCCTGATCCGGGACGGCCCGCAGGCCACGGCGACCGGCGGAATGTTCCACGGCCCGCGTTCCCGCCGCGGCGGCCGCCCGACGGCGACGTGGGGCACCCAATGCGGATACCTGAAGCCGAGGGCCCGTGAGCCGAGGATGAAGTCGTCCACATTGTCCACCAGGAGTCCGTCCAGTAGGTCCCGGAGGCCCTCCACCAGGGAAACCTGGTAATCATGCACGTGCTGTGGAACGTGCACTTCGAGCCCGGAAATCCTGCCGCCGCCCAGCACGATCAGCCGGTCCGAGGTTCCGCTGAAGCCTTCCAGCTCAGGCAGGGAATGCAGCCAGCGCACAGTCGCCCGGATCGCATCCACGGCAGGGGTGATGCCCTTGGTCCAGTCCTCAATGTCCTGGGCGAAGTCGTCGAGGATGCCCACATGCAGCAGGGTCAGGTGCAGTCCCTGCGGCCTGCGGAGGGCCTGGACGAAGTTACCCAGTAACTCGTAGTCCGAGGGGCTGGCACCGATCTCCAGGACAGGAACCTCCACGGTGATGCGGGGCGGCGCTTGCATGCTGACCTCCTCAGGCCTCCAGTGCCATTATCCTCCGGCGGGGAACCCTCTCCACGGGGGGACCTATTGCCGTTCAGGGCGCAAGGGTGTCGAATCAAAGGACACGATTCGGCCCGGTGGACGGCACGACGCCAGGAGGTTCCCATGTCAGTGAAGGGCGCAAAGGACGCAGCACGGCTGCCGGGCCGGGGCGGGCCGGAGGCGCGGCGGGGTGACGCAGCGGCAGGCATTGAGGCGGACGGGCCGGCCCACGTGCGGAACGTGGCGCTCATCGGGCATTCGGGTGCCGGGAAGACCATGCTCATCGAGGCTTTGCTGGCAGCCCACGGCATGATTTCACGGAAGGGGTCCATCGCGGAGGGAACCACCGTCGGCGACTCGGACTCCTCAGCCGTCCGGCAGCAGCGTTCGGTGGGGCTGGCCGTGGTGCCGCTGCTCATCAACGGCATCAAAGTGAACGTGCTGGATACACCCGGGTACCCGGACTTCATCGGCGAGTTACGGGCGGGCCTGCGCGCTGCGGATGCGGCCCTGTTTGTAGTTTCAGCCGTGGACGGCATTGATGCCACCACCACGGCGTTGTGGGGCGAATGCGATCGCGTGGGGATGCCGCGCGCTGTAGCGATCACCAGGGTGGACCACCCCCGGGCGGATTACGACGGCGTCCTGGCCGCCTGCCAGCAGGCGTTCGGCGATGCGGTGGTGCCGCTCTACGTCCCGGTCCGGACCGGCGGTGAGATCACCGGGCTGCTCGGACTGCTGCAGGGGACCGTCTCCGATTACCCCGATGGAGAACCCGGAGGGCAGGCACGGGACGCCGGCCCCGGCGAACTCGCCGGAGCCGAGGCGGCACGGGGCCAACTCATCGAAGGGATCATCGCCGAAAGCGAGGACGAGACCCTGATGGACCGCTACCTCGGTGGCGAGGACATCGATACTGACGTTCTGGTCACGGACCTGGAAACCGCTGTCGCCCGCGGTTCATTTTTTCCCGTCCTGCCCACCTCGGCGGTGACCGGACTGGGAGCTTCCGAGCTGATGGAAGTCCTGGCCCGGGCGTTCCCCTCACCCCTGGAGCGGGAACTGCCGGACGTGACTGACCTGGCCGGCGCTCCAGCGGGAGGCCTTTCCTGTGATCCCGACGGGCCCCTGGCCGCGGAGGTTGTCCGTACCACGGTGGATCCTTTCCTGGGCCGCGTTTGCCTGGTCCGGGTGTTTTCGGGCACCCTGCGGGAGGACACCCCGGTTCATGTGGCCGGCCACGGGCTGGCGGACCGCGGCCACCAGGATCATGACACGGACGAGCGCGTCACCCACCTGTATTCACCGCTGGGTGCCAATCTCCGGCCCGTGGCACAGTGCGTTGCAGGCGATATCTGTGCAGTGGCCAAGCTGGGGAGTGCCGAGACCGGCGATACTATTTCCGCCAGGGACCAGCCGGTGCTGCTGTCCACCTGGGAGATGCCGGAGCCGCTCATGCCGGTGGCCGTCGAGGCGGACTCGCGCAGCGACGAGGATGCCCTGTCGCGGAGCCTGGCGAAAGTTGCCGCAGGGGATCCGACGCTCCGGGTGGAACGGAACGCGGAAACGCACCAGCTGATTCTCTGGTGCATGGGCGAGGCACATGCCGACGTGGTGCTGGACAGGCTGCGTGAGCAGGGGGTGAAGCTGCACACCCTGGACGTGGTGACGCCACTGAGGGAAACTTTTGCCGGCCCGGCCTCGGGCCACGGGCGGCACGTCAAACAGTCCGGCGGCCACGGGCAATACGCAGTCTGCGATATCAACGTGGAACCCCTGGCGCGGGGCGGCGGGTTTGAATTTGTGGACAAGACGGTGGGCGGGGTGATCCCCGGAACGTTTATCTCCTCTGTAGAGAAGGGCGTGCGGGCCCAGATGCAAAAAGGGCTGGCCGCCGGCTTCCCGGTGGTGGACCTGCGCGTGACCCTGCTGGGCGGCAAGGCCCACAGCGTTGACTCGTCCGATGCCGCGTTCCAGGCCGCCGGTGCCCTGGCGCTGCGGGAAGCGGCGGCGGCGGGGCGCATCCAGCTTCTCGAGCCCGTCTCCTCGGTCAGCATCACCGTTTCGGATGAGCATGTCGGGGCGGTCATGAGCGATCTCTCCGGACGCCGTGGCCGGTTGACCGGTACAGCCTCGGCAGAGGGCGAGCTGACCGAAATCAGCGCTGACGTCCCGGACCAGGAACTCCTGCGCTATGCCGTCGAGTTGCGGGCGCTGACTGCCGGGACAGGGCGGTTCCGCCGCCGCTACCTGAGGCATGAGCCGGTACCCAGCACCTGACGAGGGGGCCCGTCGTGAACGCCGCCGCCCGCAAGATCCAACGCATCTACCTCACCCTGACGTTGGGCAACACGCTGGCGGCCTCGTTCATCTGGGGCATCAATACGCTCTTCCTGTTGGACGCCGGGCTCACCAACCTTGAAGCCTTCACGGCGAACGCGTTCTTCACCGCCGGCATGGTGCTGTTCGAAGTACCCACCGGGGTGGTCGCAGACGGCTGGGGGCGCCGGGCGTCGTTCCTCCTCGGCACGGTGACGCTGGCGGCAGCAACGTACCTTTACTATCTCCTGTGGCAGCTCTCCGCTCCGTTCTGGGCGTGGGCGGTGGTGTCTGTGCTGCTGGGACTGGGCTTCACGTTCTTCTCCGGAACGGTTGAAGCCTGGCTCGTCGACGCCCTGCATTTCTCGGCATACGAGGGGGATCTGGAGACCGTCCTCGGGCGGGGACAGATGGTGTCGGGCATCGCAATGCTGGTGGGCTCGGCAGCCGGCGGCGTGGTTGCCCAGGTCACCAACCTGGGCGTGCCGTTCCTGATGCGCGTCGGGGTGCTCCTGGCGATGTTTGCGGTGGCCTTTCTGCTGATGCATGATGTGGGGTTCACACCGGAACGCTCCCCGCATCCGCTGCAGGCAACCAGGGCAGTGCTGACCGCATCCATCGACGGCGGGCTCAAGAACCCACCCATCCGGTACATCATGCTCGCAGCGCCCTTCAGCGCCGGCGTCGGCATTTACGTCTTCTACGCACTGCAGCCCTTCCTCCTTGAACTCTTCGGCGACCCGCGGGCCTACTCCATTGCGGGCCTCGCTGCAGCCATTGTTGCCGGCGCCCAGGTGGTGGGCGGCTGGCTGGCGCCGACGCTTCGGCGGCTGGTCCGCAAGAGGACCACTGTCCTGGTGGCGACCAGCGCCCTGGGCGGGCTGATACTGATGGCCTTGGGATTCACCCGGCTGTTTTGGGTGGCATTGCTGCTGCTGACCCTCTGGGCACTGGTTACCGCAGCGGCCACCCCGGTGCGCCAGGCCTACCTCAACGACATGATTTCCTCCAGGCAGCGGGCAACAGTGCTGAGCTTCGATTCCCTGATGGGATCCAGCGGTGGAATCGTGGTGCAGCCGCTGATGGGCCGTGCGGCAGACGTGTACGGCTACGCTTTGTCGCTGGCCATAAGCGGTGCGATCGAGCTGTTCGCAGTGCCGTTCCTGCTGGCAAGCCGCCGGCGGCGCTCGCCGGCAGACACTGCAACCGCGGCCACCGAAACTTCCCTCTGACGCCGGGGCTGGACGGCTTTCATTTGACCTTGAGAGTGACAATGCGGGGGAGTAGTGTGACGCAAACCACACACTTCGCGAGACTCTGACAAGGGAGCATCATGCCTACTTTGCGACGTCAAGTGGCTGCCGTCACGGCAGTTTTGGCCATGAGCTTGACGGCTGGCGCGGTTGGCGCGGTTGGCGCCCCCGCCTCCGCGGACCCTCGGCACGCTGATAAGGCCTCAACTGCCACCGGGTACGGCGGAGCTGTGAGCACCGTTGACCTGGACGCGTCCGCGGCCGCCATCGAGGTTCTTCGCCACGGCGGCAACGCAGCGGATGCGGCAGTGGCTGCGGCCGCCACCCTGGGCGTGACCGAGCCGTACAGCGCCGGGATTGGCGGTGGCGGCTACTTTGTGTTCTTCGATGCGAAGACCGGGGAGGTAAATACCATCGACGGCCGCGAGACAGCGCCTGCGACCATGCCGACCGATGCGTTTATCAATGCCGCCACGAAGAAGCCCTATTCCTTTGCCGAGCTGGTCTCCAGCGGTGTCTCCGTGGGGGTCCCCGGCTCGCTCGCCACGTGGGAAAGGGCCTTGAAACGGTGGGGAACCCTGAAGCTCGGTGACGCCCTCCAACCTGCTATCCATGTGGCCCAGGATGGCTTCGTCGTGGATGACACGTTCCGCCAGCAGACCCTCGACAACAAGGTCAGGTTCTCGGCATTCACCCCCACCAAGAGCCTCTACCTGCCCGGTGGCGACGCTCCCGCCGTCGGAAGCATTTTCCGCAATCCCGACCTCGCCGCCACGTACCGCCTCATCGCGAAGCAGGGAACTGACGCCTTCTACTCCGGCCCCCTGGCCGAAGAGATGGCGGCCACGGTGCAGGCTCCGCCGAAGGACCCCGCCTGGGTGCCGCCTGCCACCGCCCCGGCGACCAGCATTCCGGCTTTTCCCGGCTACCTGACGACGGCGGATCTCGCCTCCTACCGGACGCTGGACCAGGACCCCACGCATGTTGAGTACCGTGGCTACGACGTGTACGGCATGGCGCCTTCCAGCAGCGGCGGCACCACTGTCGGTGAGGCGCTGAACATCCTGGAGCCGTTCAACCTGGGCGAAATGTCGACGCCGGCGGCGCTGCACCATTACCTCGAAGCATCCGCGCTGGCTTTCGCGGACCGTGGCCAGTACGTCGGGGATCCGGCATTTGTTGACGTCCCTACCGGTGCTCTCACCGACCCGCTGTTCGGCAAGGAGCGGTCCTGCAGCATCAACCCCGTAACAGCGGCCAAGAAGCCGGTTGCAGCGGGGGACGCGTCAACCTACGACGGCGCCTGCCAGGTTACGCCCGCAGCCGCTGCCCGCGAGACGGACACCGAAAATGTCTCCACCACCAATCTGACGGTCGCCGACAAGTGGGGCAACGTGGTGGAGTACACCCTCACCATCGAGCAGACCGGCGGTTCCGGGATCGTGGTTCCGGGCCGCGGATTCCTGCTGAACAACGAGCTGACGGACTTCTCTTACGACTCCACGAACCCGGAGGACCCGAACCGGGTGGAGCCCGGCAAACGGCCCCGGTCCTCGATCTCGCCCACCATCATCCTCAAGGACGAAAAGCCTTTCCTCGCACTCGGCTCGCCCGGCGGCTCTACGATCATCACCACCGTCCTGCAGACGATCCTCAACCGTGTGGATCTGGGCATGAGCGTGTCCGAGGCAATCGCTGCTCCGCGCGCATCGCAGCGGAACACCGCCAATGTCACGGCCGAGCCAGGGTTCATCAGTGCCTATGGAAGCGCCTTGGCACCGTACCTTCACAATTTGGTGCCGGCCGGTGACGCGTTCACCTCTGCAGCTGAGATCGGCGCCGCCACGGCCATCGAGTTCGGCCGGCACGGGCGCATGGTGGCCGCGGCCGAACCTGCCAGGCGTGGCGGGGGTTCGGCGATGGTGGTCAGACCGGCGCCCTGAAGCGGGGAACCGGCCCGTGCGGCGCTATTGCCCCATCCCCGGACGGACAGCAACAAACTCGATTCCGGCCTGCACTTTCTTCTTCGGCCCGCGCGAAAAGCCCTTGGCATCAAGCTGGTTCTGCGCCCGGTACACCGTCAAGGCCTCATCGTAGATCTCGTTGAGCCTGCTGCCCTTGAACTGTTCGTGTGAGCCGTCGCTGAAGGTGACGGTCACGGGAGTGCTGGCTGGAAAGTGCTTCTTCATGCGGATGAAGCCTTCGGAGTCCTGCTGGAGGTGGATCAAGGGGGTCCTGCTTTCATGATGGATGACTTCCAGTCTGACGTATCCGCCCATGCCCGCGCTCACGTGGATCCAGGGATAGCGGGGACAATGGACGGGTGACTTCATCGAGCAGGCCCGGCGCTGGCGCGGTGCCCACCCCCATACCCGGCCCTTTTGACATGGAAACGATCGGCACCGGCCTGGCTTTCGCGGCTTCGCTTGCGGAGCTGGATGAGGTGCTGCGCTTGGGCGGGCCGGCAGGGACGGCGGTGGTGCAGGCCCCTCCGGGTACGGGCAAAACCACGCTGGTCCCGCCGCTGCTCGCCAACCTCGCATCCACGCACGGGGCCGTGTCCACCCACGGGGCCTTGCACGTGGTGGTCACCCAGCCGCGGCGCGTTGCCGCCCGCGCGGCCGCCCGGCGCTTGGCCGCCCTCGACGGCTCGCCGGTGGGGGACCGGGTCGGGTACACGGTCCGCGGCGAACGCAAGGCCGGGCCTAGGACCCTGGTGGAGTTCGTCACTCCCGGTATCCTGCTGCGCCGGCTCCTGGACGATCCCGGGTTGGAGACCACCGGCGCTGTCATCCTGGACGAGGTGCACGAACGCGGCCTCGAGACGGACCTGCTGCTGGGCATGCTCAGCGAGGTCCGCCAGCTCCGCGGCGATCTCACCCTGGTGGCCATGTCCGCCACGCTGGACGCGCCCCGCTTCGCCGCACTGATCGGAGGGTCCGGGCTTGGAGGAGACGGGGCCGGGGCCGCAGGGCACGACGGCGGCGGGCGGGCTGCCGTCGTCGACTGCCCGTCCGCCCTGTACCCGCTGGAGGTTCAATGGGCTCCTGCGGCCGTCCCGCGGCTGGATGGCCGCGGCGTTGCGCGCGGCTTCCTGGACCATGTGGCGGACACGGCGGCGGACGCACACGCCGCCGGACTGTCACGGGACCCTGGTACCGATGCGTTGGTGTTCGTCCCCGGAGCCTGGGAAGTTTCGTACGTTGCGGCCCGCCTCCGCGGCAGGGCCGCCCCCGGGACCGAAGTGCTGGAGCTCCACGGCCAGGTCAGCCCGGCCGAACAGGACCGGGCCGTGTCCGGTCGCCGCCAGGGTGGTCCGGCGCGAATCATTGTCTCCACCGACCTGGCCGAATCCTCGTTGACGGTTCCCGGCGTGCGGCTGGTGATCGATTCGGGCCTGACCCGCGAACCGCGCCGGGACGCCAACCGGGGCATGTCCGGACTGGTGACCGTCTCCTGCTCCCGGGCCTCGGCAGAGCAGCGGGCGGGCCGGGCCGCGCGGCAGGGACCGGGGCGCGTAGTGCGCTGCTACGACCAAAAAAGCTACGGTGCTGCTCCGGCGCACGTGACCCCGGAAATCAACGTCGCAGACCTGACGGGTGCCGCACTGACCCTGGCCTGCTGGGGATCGCCCGGTGGCCACGGCCTGGCACTTCCGGATGCGCCGCCGGCGGCGGCCATGGCGGAGGCCATCGAAGTGCTGAGGGAACTAGGTGCCGTTGCCGCCGACGGGCACCCCACGGGCCTGGGCAGGACGTTGGCCAAGGTACCGGCCGATCCCAGGCTGGCCCGCGCGCTCCTTGACGGTGCCGTGGCCGTGGGCCATCACGCGGCGGCTCAAATAGTGGCACTCGTTGCGGGGGACCAACGGGCCCCGGGTGCGGATCTCACCGCCCTCCTGTCCACCCTCCGCGCCGGCAGGGAGCCTTCCGCCCGGCGCTGGACGGAGGACGTCCGGCGGCTGGAAACAATCGCACGGAAGGAAAGCGCCGCCGTCGGCCCTTCTGTTATCACTGCTCCGGTGACCTCCGCCGAATCACTGGGCGTCGTCGTCGCGCTGGCGTACCCGGACCGGGTGGCGCGGCGGGTGTCCGGGGAGGGTCCGGCGCGCTACCTGCTGTCCTCCGGTACCCGCGCGGGACTGCCGGCAGGCAGCCCGCTGTCCGGGTACGAATGGCTGGCCGTGGCGGAAGTGTCGCGCGCCGCGGGCCGGGACGCCGCCGGGACGGGTGCGCTGATACGCTCCGCCGCTCCGCTGACGGCGGATCTGGCGCAGGCGGCCGCCGGGCACTTACTCGCCGAAACCGTCGAAGCAACGTTCAGCCAGGGCCGGGTCACGGGCCGCCGGGAACGGCGGCTCGGAGCCATCAGCCTGTCCTCCACCCCTGTCCGGCCCTCGCCCGCCGAGGGGCGGGCTGCCGTGGCCCGTGCGCTGTCCGAGGAGGGGCTGGGAATCATCGGATGGTCGACGGCGGCAGACGCTTTGCGCCGCCGGCTTGCCCTCCTGCACCGCGAACTCGGCGCGCCGTGGCCCGACGTTTCCGAGCGGGCGCTGCTCGCAGTGCTCGACACGTGGCTGGGGCCCGAGCTCGAGAAGATGGCTGGCGGCGCTGCCGCCAGCGGCATTGACCTCACCGACCCCCTCCGGCGGTTGCTGCCATGGCCGGAGGCCGTCCGCCTGGGCGAGCTGGCCCCGGAAGCGCTGAAGGTGCCCAGCGGATCGATGGTACGGATCGACTACCCCGACGTGCCGGAGAATGCGGTTTCGGGTGCAGCCGGCGGGCCGGACGACGGCGGCCGGCCGGTTGTGGCGGTCAAGCTGCAGGAGTGCTTTGGCTGGGCCGAGACCCCGCGCCTGGTGGAGGGCAGGGTGCCGGTCCTGTTCCATTTGTTGTCGCCGGCGAGGCGGCCGCTGGCGGTGACGGATGACTTAGCGTCCTTTTGGGCGGGGCCGTATGCGCAGGTGAGGGCCGAGATGCGGGGCCGCTATCCGCGGCACCCCTGGCCGGAGGATCCGTGGACAGCGCAGGCAACCGCACGGACCAAGGCCCGGATGTGACTTCTGTAACCGAACCGGGGCACTTTGACGCGGACACGCCGGGTATGGGGCCGTTTCGGGGTTTGGCCACAGTCAATGTGGCCCACTTCGGCGCCCTTTAGTGGGAGTGGAGGGTCGGGGCGGTCCAGCTGGCGAGTATCCGCATGGCGTCGGCGGTCGTGGAGCCGGGTTCCACGGTGTAGACGAGCATGACGAGGCCTGGGTCGGTGGAGAGTTCGAATGATTCGTAGCCGAATTCGAGGTCGCCGACGGCCGAGTGGGTGAGCATCTTCTGCCCGGACCGGTAACGGAAGACGTCATGGGAGGCCCACAGTGACCGGAATTCTTCGCTTTGGGTTGAGAGCGTGCCGATGATCTCGATCAGCTCTTTGTCATAGGGATCCCGGGCGGTTGCGGCGTGCAGGAGGGCGACGACGTTGTGTTTGGCGGTGTCGAAATCGCGGTGGAACCGCGGTGCGCGTGAGTCCAGGAACAGGTAGTACGCGTAGTTGAAACGGTCGCCGGACCCGTCCTCGGGCAGGGAGTAGAGTGCCCGGCCGATTCTGTTGGATGCGAGGCGGTCAAGCCGGCCGTTCTGTATGAAGGCGGGGGCGTCGATGGAGTCCAGGACACTCTGGATACCTGGCCTGACGGTGGTGCGGTTGGAGGGCTTCCGGCGCGGGGCGCGCCGTTGGGTGATCCGGGCGAGGTCGAGCAGGTGATCGCGTTCGTCTTCGTCGAGCTGCAGGGCGCGGGCGATTGCTTCGATGACTTCGCGCGACGCGCCGGAAATTTTGCCTCGTTCGAGGCGGGCGTAGTAGTCGGCGCTGACACCGGCCAGATGCGCGACTTCTTCCCGGCGCAGGCCGGGTACCCGGCGGGCTCCGCTGTAGAGCGGGACACCGGCCTTCTCAGGGGTGAGCTTGGCGCGTCGGGAGGTGAGGAAGTTGCTGATCTCGGACCGGGAATCCATAGCTCCAAGGGTAGGCCTGCCGCTGCGGGTGCTGACAGGACCTGTCAGCAGGCTGGTGGCCGTCAGTACCAGGCAGGACCGTGATTGACGTACGGGGCCTCGAGTACTTTGACTTCCTCATCGCTCAGTTCCAGGGACAGCGCCTCGACGGCCTGCTGGAGGTGGTGGGGCTTGGTCGCCCCGACGATGGGGGCCGAGACGTTCGGGTTGCGCAGCACCCAGGCGAGGGCGATCTGGGCCATGGTGACGCCGCGGGCACCGGCCAGTGCCTGCACGGCATTGATGACGGGCTCGTTGAAGTCGTTGTCGAATGCCTGGACTACCTTGTCCGTGGTGGAACGCTCGCTCTGTTCGCCCACCGGCCGCGCGAGCCGGCCTTTGCCGTTGGGCGAGTACGGCACCAGGCCAACGCCCATGTCTGCACACATCGCCATCAGCTCGCGCTCATCCTGACGGCGCAGCAGGTTGTATTGGTTTTGCATGGACACGAACCTGGTCCAGCCACCAAGGTCGGCAGCGTGCTGGAGCTTCGCGAACTGCCAGCCATACATCGAGGAAGCTCCGATGTACCGGACTTTGCCGGCCTTGATGATGTCGTGGAGGACTTCCATGGTTTCCTCCACCGGGGTCCCGTCGTCGAAGCGGTGGATCTGGTAGAGGTCGATGTAGTCCGTGCCGAGGCGGCCCAGTGACGCGTCGATCTGCTCCAGGATGGCCTTGCGGGAGAGGCCCTCGCCCCCAGGACCGTCGTGCATCCTGCCACGAACCTTGGTGGCGAGGACGATGTCTTCACGCCGGGAATAATTGGTGATGGCCCGTCCTACGATTTCCTCCGACGTACCCGCCTGGTACACGTTGGCCGTGTCCCAGAACGTGATGCCCAGTTCGACAGCCTGGCGAAAAAATGAACCGGCGTTTTCTTCGGTCAATGCCCACGCGTGCGCGTTCGGCGTGGTGGGGTCACCGTAGCTCATGCAGCCCAGGGCAAGCCTGCTGATCTTCAGTCCTGTGCTGCCGAGTCGGGTGTATTCCATGACAGGGGTCCTTCTTTCTGGCTGGTGTGCCGGGATCGTCTCTTCGACGCTACGAGAATCGGAAGCGGCGAAACAGGACCTGTCAGACCATGTCACAGCGGGTCCTTCTCCGCGCAGGGCAGGATCCTGGCCCGGAATCACGCAATCAACACCGGCTGACGGCGGCGCACTCAGTGTCGACCGGGAGTGCTGCGTGAGATGTCCGATACCTGGCCGAAACGTTACGTCGACCCCCTGAAACATCCCGCACTTAGGCTCGTTCCTACTTGGACATTGAGGTCCAGTCACCATACGAAGGGATGCACCCAATGTTGCTTTTGAGTAGCCTGAACCTCCTGTTTGATGCTGGACGCAGCGAGCACGCCGGCGGGAGCGGGGAGAAGGAGTTCCCCACCGGGCAGCTCACTTCCACGGCCTGGGAAGGCTGGTGGCATGAGGACGCGGCTTGACCTGCAATTCAGCCGCGGGTCCGCATGAACTCCGCGACCGCGGGCGCCAGGGACGCGCCAATCTCGGCCGCGTCTCGCTTCCTACCCGCCACGGCAAAGGAATGGTCGCCGCCGTCGATCCATTGCAGCACCGCTGACGGACCGATCCGCGACACCACACCTTCCAGCAGCTCCCGCGTAGCGAAGGTGTCTCGGGAACCTTGCAGGAACAGCATGGGCAGCGTGAGGCCATAGAGGTGTTCGTCGCGGAGCTTGTCGGGCTTGCCCGGTGGGTGCAGCGGATACCCGAGGTAGACGAGCCCGGCGGCGGACATTCCCTCCGCGACAGCCATGGAAGCCATCCGCCCGCCGAAAGACTTACCGGCGGCCCAGACCGGGCCCGTGTCGCCGTGGGACTGCGCCTGCCGTGCGGCTTCATCCATGGCAGCGCGCCACGTGGCGATCGCCGCCGGCGGGCGGTCCKGGAACCTGCGCCCCGCCTCGCGGTAGGGGAAGTTAAAGCGCAAAGTCGCGACGCCGTCGTCGTTCAGCCCGCGGGTGAACCCGCTCATGAAGGGGTGCTCCATGCCCGCGCCAGCCCCATGTGCCAGGACGAGCGTGGCGACGGGGTGCTCCGGGCGGGCGTAAACCCCCGAGACCTCAAGGTCGCCGGTGCGGATGGTGATAGGGGTTTCAACTGCGGGCATAAGTCCATGATGCCGGATCAGCAGCGGCCGCGCGCGCCGGGTGCTGACGCGGCGGGCGGTGCAGGGTAGGTTGTCCCCATGGCGAGCGAACAGACTACCATCACATTCCCGGGCCCGAGCGGCGAGCGCGAGATGCGCATTTCCAGCCCCAGCCGGGTGCTGTGGCCTGAGCTGGGACTGACCAAGCTTGACCTGGTTCGCTACACGGTTGCGGTTGGGGAAGCATTCATCGCTGCCAACGGCGACCGGCCCGTTGCCTTGCAGCGGTACTCGGACAACGTCGAGGGCGAGCAGTTCTTTTCCAAAAACCCGCCCAGGGGAACCCCGGATTTTGTCCGCTCGGTCAAGGTAACTTTCCCGAGCGCACGTTCGCATCCCATGTTGGTGTTGGACGAGCCTGCCGCCGCGGTCTGGGCCGTCCAGATGAACACGGTGGTGTTCCATCCGTGGCCCTCGCGTGCGGAGAACACGGACAACCCGGACCAGCTCCGGATCGACCTTGACCCCCAGCCGGGCACGGACTTCGACGACGCCGTTCCCGCCGCGCTGGCGCTGAAGGAGGTGCTGGCGGAGGGAGGCCTGGAGTGCTTCATCAAGACCTCCGGCAACCGCGGGCTTCACGTCTACGCGCCGATCACTCCGACGCACGAATTCCTGGAGGTCCGTCACGCCGTGATCGCCGCATGCCGCGAGCTGGAACGGCGCATGCCTGAGAAAGTCACCACGGCCTGGTGGAAGGAGGAGCGGGGCGAGAAGGTGTTCCTGGATTTCAATCAGGCCAACCGCGACCGGACCATCGCCGGCGCGTACAGTCCCCGTGCACTGGCCCACGCACCCGTGTCCTGTCCCATCACCTGGGACGAACTGGAAAGCATCAGCCCGAAAGACTTCACCATCCTCACGGTCCCGGACCGGCTGAAGACCGTGGGCGATCCCTGGGCGGAGATGAACGCGAACCCCGGCACCCTTGACACACTGCTGGGCTGGTGGGACCGCGATGTTAAGTCCGGGCTCGGCGAGCTGCCCTTCCCGCCCGACTATCCGAAGATGCCGGGCGAGCCGCCCCGGGTGCAGCCCAGCCGGGCCCGCAAACCGGACTAAGTCCGGCGGGCCCGCCTATTCGAACCGGGACGGATCTCCCGCGCCGCGGCGCACCACCTCAGCCACGCCGCTGGAGAAATCAACCACCGTGGTGGGCTCCGACCCGCAGTCGCCGGCATCAATCACGGCGTCCACCTCATGGTCCAGCCGCTCCTTGATCTCCCACCCCTGCGTCAACGGATCCTCTTCGTCGGGCAGCAAAAGAGTACTGGAGAGGATGGGTTCGCCCAGCTCAGCCAGCAGGGCCTGAACCACCCGGTTGTCCGGGATGCGCACGCCTACGGTCTTTTTCTTGGGGTGTAGCAGCCGGCGCGGAACCTCCTTGGTGGCGGGCAGGATGAACGTGTAGCTGCCGGGGGTGACGGCCTTGATGCTGCGGAACACGTCGTTGCCGATGTTCACGAACTGGCCCAGCTGGGCGAAGTCCTTGCACACCAGCGTGAAGTGGTGCTTGGCATCAAGCTTGCGGATGGCGCGGATCCTGTCCAGCGCGTCCTTGTTGCCCAGTTGCGCGCCCAGCGCGTAGCAGGAGTCCGTGGGGTAGGCGATCAGCCCGCCGTCGAGCAGCATCTTGACGGCCTGCATGATCGCGCGGGGCTGGGGATCGTGGGGGTGAACATCAAAGTATCGGGCCATGCTCCTGAGCCTACGTCCCGGCAGCCGATTAGTGCATCAGATGGGGTGCAAGGATGGGCTCATGACGCTTGATGGGGAATCACTTCTGGAGGGGCCTCGGGGCCGGCGGMTGTGCCTCGAGTTGGCGATGGAGTTGGACCCTGACATCAGGCTGATGGTCTTCCAGCTTGGATACGACCTCGATTCCGGCCGCGGAACCTCCCGGGTGCTGCTGACCGCAGCTTCCCCGGACGACGCCGGAGATCCCCCGTTCAGTCCGTCACCTGAGGGGGTGGCAGCTGGGCTGGGTTCCTTGGATATAACCGGGCTTGAGGATTCGTTGATGCAGGAGGCCCTTGAGCGATCGGTTGATTCCGCAAGGTACTGGCAGGAGCCCGACGGCGAGGACGTGCTTGCAGGACTGCCGGTGATCCGTGCGGCCCTCGCGCCTCTGGCTGAGCAGATCCTTAGCGCACCGGGAGTGCAGTGGTGGGAGGCGGGCCGGGGCGTGGAGCAGTGGGCCATCGACTGGCGGACGGCGGAGGACCTGGCCCCGTTGAAAGTTCCACAGCCAACTCTGGCCGAATGGGTGGCGCGGGTACGCGACGCGGAGGAACGAGCGGTGCATGAACTCCCCACCGACCCGTACGCTCCCGTCTCCGGAGGCTGGTGGTCCGTTCCGCCCGGCCCCCTCCGAACTGTAGGGCGCCTTCCGGCCGGTTTAAACCTCGTGGAGGACTCGCTCGGCTGGGAGGTTGCCACGACGATTCCTGTCCGCGGTGCGGGCCGGACACTGGAGGTCCGAAGCCCCCAGGACTGGACATCGTTGTGCAGTGAATTTCCGCTCGACGTCACGGCCTCCCGGCGCCATGACTGGTTCCGTACGACCGGCCGCAATGGGCGATGGGTGATCCCCGACTGGGAACGTGTGGCCGAGGAGTGGGACGCCGTGCATCTGACGGTCCTCGGCTATCTCAACGGCGCAGGGCGCGCGCTTCCGGTCGGCGCGGACACGGCGACAGTCATCGCGGGATGGGACCCGGACAGCACCATCTGGCTCACGGATATGGCCCGCGAGTGGAAGGGCCCGCGGCAGTCATGGCATCGCGCATCTCACGACCGGTCCTGGCATCACGTGGATTAGTCCCTTGCGGTGCCAAAAAGCACTCTGTAAACGCGGCTGCAATTGCGGCAGGATGGGGACTGTTCCAACACCCTTTCGTCCAGTCTTCAAGGAGAACCGGCCATGCCCACGACCCTCAATCCCTACCTTGGTTTCCGTGACAACGCCCGGGAGGCCATGACCTTCTACCACTCCGTCTTCGGCGGCGACCTGGCCCTCAGCACGTTCGGGGAATTCCATGCAAGCGAAGATCCTGCCGAAAAAGACAAGATCATGCATGGCATGCTGACCACCACCGGTGGCCTGGTCCTGATGGGGGCTGACACTCCCAACAGCATGGACTACTCGCCCGGCAGCACCATTTCGGTCTCGCTCAGCGGCGATGACGAGGCCGAACTCCGCGGCTACTGGGACAAACTGGCCGGCGACGGCGGCACCGTGACCGTCCCGCTGGAGCCCGCACCCTGGGGCGATGTCTTTGGCATGTGCACTGACCGCTTCGGCACCGCCTGGCTGGTCAACGTCAACGGCGCAGGGGCGGCTCCCGCGTCGTAGCCGGGGAGTGTTCTACCAGCGGTCAGGATACGTACGGCGCTGAGGGTGACGAACTGGTTGGGACCCTCCCGGCCCCAATCAGTCACGTCAGCCTGGCAGGTTGCCCCCGACGGGCGCCACCAGGCACCCTCGACCGGCCACCGGCCGTCGGGAAGCATCTTTTGTCGCAGGATGTCGGCCGCGTCATCGGTCCGGGGATCACCGCCCAGCCCCATCCTGGCCAAGAAAAGCAGGGCGGGGAGGATGCCGTAGTGCCAGAACTCCGGATACCGGAGCTTGACCCAGAGATGGTCGATGGTCCGGCCGGTTGAGCGGGATTTGAACAGCCGGTGCTCGAGCAGCAATTCGGCCGCACGCTCCGCGCTGGTCCGGGCCGCCAAACTCCCCGTGGCCCGCCAGAATTCGTGCAGCCCCTTGGCGGCAGGCAGCGTTTCATGGAACGAGGACCGGCGGCCGCTTGCGTGTACGTCGCAATTCCAGCCGCCGTCAGGCCACTGCCACGTTGTGAGGTCGTGCGCCAGCTGGGTGACCCGCGGATCTGCCGTCATCCCCAGTCGGCTGCAGACGTAGAGGGCGTTGCCTTCCTGGGATGCGCAGCGGCGGGTCAGGCCGTCGATGGTGAGGATTTGGCTTCGGTGCTGATCGCTGTGCAGCCAGTCCAGCACGGTCCGCGCTGCCGGAAGAAGCAAAGGAGCGTCTGCCTCTGTGATGCCGAGGTCCACGAGCGAGACGAGCCGCCAGTGGGCTCCGGTCCATTTCCGGTAAGGGTGGACGAGGAAGCTGCCGTCGGCCTGCTGGCCGGACAGCAACGAGGACACGATGGTGCCGCCGGTCACCGGGCCGCCCGGCCAGGGTGTGTCGAGGAACTCACGGTGGGCTGCCCGCCGCACCGCCGGCTCGGGGGACCCTGCGAGCCACGTGATGGCCCGGCGTAGTGGTTCCTGGTCCATGATCCGAGGCTAAGCGGGGATCCGTGGGGGAGCGAGGGGCTTTAGGCCCAGCCAGGCGGAATCCTCCTAAACCTGGTTGTCTGGGCGGGCGGGAAGGCAGGCACAACAGGTAAGGCCCCCTCGGTTGAGGGGGCCTTAGCTGTTACTGCAGGGTCCTAGATCCATTTCGGAGCAGCTGGAACGGTGTCCAGGTTTGCTCCGTCCCGGGTGGCGGTGACGCCGTCGGTACCCCTGCCGGTCGCCCATCGGGCCACTCCCGCAAGCGGACCGGAGACCACCAGGGGAGCGTCCGGACCGGCGCTGCCGAATTCAAGCTCCGGCAGCTGGCCAGTGACCCGGACCAGCAGCCCGGTGTCGGTGCCGCGGGTCTTCCACGCGCCAGTGATGTCGTTGAGGAGGCGTTCGAGCACCGATGCGGGGATGTCGGCGAAGGTGGCGCCGTTGTCCAGGTCCACGGCGTGCGTCCAAACCTCGCGGGTGCGCATCCAGACTGTTTCCTCAGCAGGGACAATCCGTCCCTGGGCGGTCTTCACCTTGTGATGCCAGGAGTCCGCAGGGAGGTCGCGCCATTCGACATTCAGGTGCACTGCTGAGTGGTCAAAGAGGTGCCGCAACGCGATCGGAGGCAGGGTGGCCCCGAAATTGATTTCGTGGTCCCTGATCTCCGTGGACGCATACATGGGTGTTTCCACCCCGGTCGCGGCCCACTCAATAAGCCGCGCGATGGCCCGCGCGTTGTAGCCGATGTGCGCGGTCACATGGCGGCGGGTCCAGCCCGGCAGCAACGACGGGCCGTCGAGGTCCGCGTCGGAAAGCTCATTGAGCTTGCGCGCGAAGAACGCGGTCCCACGCCGGGCCTGCAGCAGCGATTCGAGCAGCCGCGGGTCCGACGTTTGGTCGTGGCGTGCGACCATCAGGATTCCTTGACCACGCGGTTGTTCAGCTGGCCCAGGCCCTCGATGGTGGTGACCAGGAGCTGGCCCTCCTGCAGGTAGCGCTTCGGATCCTGCGCGTGGCCCACACCGCCGGGGGTGCCGGTAGCGATCACATCACCGGGGTTCAGCGTGATGATGGTGGAGATGTAGGAGACCAGGAATTCCGGCGTGAAGACGACGTCGTTGGTGGGCGTCTGCTGCTGGATCTCGCCGTCGACCGCGGTGGTCATGAGGCCGCCGCTGAACTCGTCCTTGGTGACCAGAGCGGGGCCGAACGGGGTCGAGTTCTCCCAGGTCTTGCCCTGCAGCCACTGGATGGTGCGGAACTGGTAGTCGCGCATGGACACGTCGTTCAGGACGGCGTAGCCGGCGATGTGGTCCGCGGCGTCGGCTTCGCTGATCCGGCGGCCCTTCTTGCCGATGACGACGGCGAGTTCGGACTCCCAGTCGACGGTGTCCGATTCCTGCGGCAGGGCCAGGTCATCGTTCGGGCCGATCAGGGATTCCTGGTACTTGGCGAACAGGGTGGGGTACTGGGGAACTTCCCGGCCCATTTCCTTGATGTGGTTGCGGTAGTTGTGGCCCACGCAGATGATCTTGCCCGGGAACGGGACAACAGCCTCGAGGTCGGCGCCTTCGAGGGGGTGCGTTGCACCGTTGGCTGCGGCGGCGATGGACTCCCAGGCAACGTCCGTCAGGAGCGCCCCGACGTCGGAGAACCCGTCGATCTCGGTGAGGGTGTCGCCGTCCTGGCGGACAGCCTTGCTGCCGTTTTCAGTGCGGAGGGTGAGAAGTTTCATGCGTTCTTGCGTCCTTCGGTATAGGTGCGGGTAAAGTTCAGCCGTTCAAAGATGGGGGCGTCGCTGAATCGGAACAGATCAAACTCCGTCTCTGCCTGCAGGGACCATTCAGCCCAGGACGGGACCACGAACAGGTCGCCTTTATCCAGGGTCCTGGTTTCGCCGTTCAGGACTACGCTGCCACGGCCTTCGAAGACCTGCCACACGCTGGAGCCGACCTCATGCAGGGGTTCGGTGGACGCGCCAGCCCGGAAACGGTGGAATTCCGCCCGGATGGTGGGCATTACGTCCCCGCCGGTGGTCGGGTTGGTGTAGCGGACGGCTGCGTGGCCTTGGGAGACGGTGGCCGGGTGGCCCTCATCTTCGAGGAGCAACTGCTCGCGCAGGGCCCGGTCGGTGTACTCCCACCGGTACGCAGCGATGGGGGAACTGGTGGTGTCGTCCAGGCCCGAAAGGGGGCGCAGGCCGGGGTGGGCCCAGAGCCTCTCGGAGCGGGAGATGTCCGGGGTCGCTTCGTCGGTGACGCGTTCGGTGCCGAACTCGAAGAACCCGGCGTCGGCGTAGTGCACGAACGGGATGTCCAGGCCGTCGATCCAAGCCATCGGCTCGTCGGTGTCGTTGTGGTGGCCGTGGAAGTTCCAGCCCGGGGTCAGCAGGAAATCGCCACGGGACATCCGGACCGGATCCCCGTTAACGACCGTCCAGACGCCCTCGCCCTCGACCACGAAGCGGAAGGCGTTCTGGGAGTGGCGGTGTTCCGGGGCGGTTTCACGGGCGCCGAGGTACTGGATGGCGGCCCACAGCGTCGGGGTCGCATAAGCGGTCCCGGCCAGGCCCGGATTGGCCAGGGCGATGGCGCGGCGTTCCCCGCCGCGGCCCACGGGAACCAGATCACCGGCACGGGCAGCGAGCGGGTACAGGTCACTCCACCGCCAAACGTGCGGGACAGCCTTGGGTGACGGGACCATCGGCATCAGGTCCGCGATCTGCGTCCACAACGGGATCAGGTTTTCCCGGTCAAAATCCTTGTACAGCTTTGCAAGCTGAGCCGCCTCTTCAGGCGTCGGCTCCGGGACTGTGTGCCCCGCGGCCACTGATTCATGGGTCGTGTTCTCGGCGCTGATGGACACGTCGGCCTCCTTTAAGGTCAAACACTATTTCTGCGTAGTCAGACTCTACGGATGCCGCCTTGTGACCCCCAACATATTCTGCCAGTCAGAATTAGTGCCTGGGGTTTGCGCTCAGCTCAGTCCGCATCGGCAGGATTGGCGGCAATGTCGATCTCCAACTGCCGGCAGGTTTCCCGCAGGGCGGGGACGAGGCCCGCGTCGAAGACCTTGCGGAAACGCGTGGCCGGAGTGGCGACGCTGAGCGCGCCCACTACGTGGCCGTGCCGGTTATGCAGGGCCATCCCCAAAGCGCTCACGCCATCCTCGGTGCCTTCGAAATTAGCGGCGAAGCCGTTGGCGCGGATGGACTCGAGCTCCCGCAGGAATGCCGGGTACTCCTCGACGGGAATGGTGTCCCCGCCGATTTCGGCGTTGCTACTGCGGAAGAGCTGCTCAATCATCGGGGCTTCGAGCTCCGCGAGCATGACCTTGCCGCCGGAAGTTTTGTCGGCCGGCATCACCGTCCCCTGCCTGTCGCCAATCCGCAACACATTATTTCCCTCCACTGTGGCCAGGAAACGCACCTTTGTTCCCACCCGCACCATGAGGTTGACGGTCTCGTTCAGCTGCGCGGAGAGCAGCTCCATGTGCGGCTGGGCCAGCGAGCGGAGCAGCCGGGACCAGCTCAGTCCCGCCGGACCAACCCCCATGGCAGGACCGGGAACGTACCGGCGGGTCTCATCCTGGATCGCAAAACCCCTGTAGACCAGCATGGCCAGCAGGCGGTGGGCGGTGGATGGGGCGACGCCCAGCTCTTCGGCGGCGTCCTTGAGACGCAACTTCCCGCCGTCGCGCAGCAACTGCAGCAGCAGCAAAGCGTTATCGACCGCTTCGATGGAGTACGTGGGCCGCTTCTGCATCGGCTTCCGGCCTGACCTGGCAGCCGGCTTGGACGCGGGCCGTGACGTGGGGTTGTTCTGCACATCAGAATTGTATTGTGGTTCACCTCGGGGTGCCATGACAGTAGTGGGATGAATCACACACTCCCCGCTGCAGAGCCGCAACGGCCTTCGCCGGAGGCTCCCGGCCTGACTCCCGCCGACGGTCCTGTCGCGCGGTTCTCCAAAGGGTCGGCCGCGGCCGTCCTCGTCTGCTGGCTTCTGGTGGTCTTCGATGGGTATGACCTCATCGTGTACGGCACCGTCCAGTCCTCCCTCATCTCCGAGACCGGCTGGGGCCTGACCAAGGCCACCGCCGGAACCATCGGCTCCATGGCCTTCGTCGGCATGATGATCGGGGCGATCTTCGCCGGCCGCATGGCCGACTCGTGGGGCCGCCGCCGCACCATCCTCGGCTGCGCTGTCGTCTTCTCGGTCTTCACCGTGCTCTGTGCATTCGCTCCCAGTGCGGCCATCTTCGGCGTCCTCCGACTCCTGGCGGGTATTGGACTCGGCGGCCTCGTTCCTTCCGCGAACGCACTCGTTGCAGAACTTGTCCCGGCCAAATGGCGGTCCATCATCGCCACCCTGATGATGTCCGGTGTCCCGATCGGCGGATCCATTGCCGCCCTCGTGGGGATCCAGCTCATTCCCGCTTTTGGCTGGGAATCTATGTTCCTTGTGGCCGTCCTGGCCCTCCTGGTTGTGGTGCCGCTGGGGCTGAAATACCTTCCGGAGACCCTGGCGCCGGCCAGCGCCGCGGAAAAAGCAGCCCGTAAGGCGGCCGGCAAGAACAAAGCACACATGCAGCCCGCAGGTTTCTCCTCCCTGCTCCGGGCCCCGTACCTGGGCATCAGCCTTCTGTTCGCCGTGGCAACGATCGCCACACTGTTTGCTTGGTACGGGCTGGGCACCTGGCTGCCGAACCTCATGCAGCTTTCCGGTTACAACCTGGGTTCTGCACTGACCTTCGCCCTTGCGCTGAACCTGGGGGCGGTGGCCGGTTCGGTGATCACCGCCTGGGCCGGAACCCGATTCGGGCCGGTACCCACTGCCATCGCCGCGGCCGGCGTCGCCGCCGTCGCGCTGATGGTCCTGGTTACCGGGCCRCCAGTGACCGTCGTGTATCTCATGCTGGTCCTCGCCGGCGTCGGGACCCACGGCACGCAGTGCCTCATCATCGCCGCAGTGGCGAGCCACTATCCCGGACACCTCCGGGGAACGGCGCTTGGCTGGGCGCTCGGGACCGGCCGCATCGGGGCCGTCGCAGCTCCCCAGATCGGTGGCCTCCTGCTGGCTGCCGGGCTGGGCGTCAATTCCAACTTCCTGGCCTTCGCCGGTGCAGCCGCCATCGCCGCGGTCCTGCTGACCGCCGTCGGCATCAAACTCAAGTCAAAACTCGCAACATCCCAAGGAGCAAACAATGTCTGAGCACGCCACATCCACTGATGTCCTGGTCATCGGAGGAGGAATGGCCGGGCTGGCCGGAGCCCTCGCGCTGCGTGAAAACGGGGCCAATGTGACCCTTGTGGAAAGGGCTCCTGAATTCGGCGAGGTGGGCGCGGGGCTGCAGATGGCTCCTAACGCTTCCCGCGTGCTTCAGCGCTGGGGCCTCTTGGAAAAGGCCCTTGAGATCGGTGTCCGGCCCAAGCACCTGGTTTTCCGCGATGCAGTCACCGGCGAGGAGCTCACCCGCCAGACTCTCGGCGGGGAATTCGAGGAGCGCTACGGCGCCCCTTACGTCGTCATCCACCGCAGCGACCTGCACCGTGTCCTGCTCGAGGGCTGTGAGGCTGCGGGCGTGAAGCTCGTCAACGACGTCATGGTTGAAAGCGTTGAGACCGTTAACGGCCGCGGCGTGGCACACACCGCCGCAGGCGTTGACTACGAAGCTGACGTGGTGATCGGCGCCGACGGTCTCCGGTCCACCCTCCGCCCCCTCGTGGCTAACGACGAGCCCGTTTCCTCGGCCTACGTCGCCTACCGCGGCACGGTGCCGATCACCGAGAACACCCCCAAGGCTGACCTTGAAGATGTCATCGTCTACCTCGGACCGGACTGCCACCTGGTGCAGTACCCACTGCGCAAGGGCGAACTCCTGAACACCGTAGCCGTCTTCAGGTCGCCGTCCTTCGAAGCGGGCGTTGAGCAGTACGGTGGAGTGGACGAGCTCGAGGCAGCCTACAAGGACTGTGTTCCGGCCGTTCAGGAAGCCCTCAAGAACCTGGCCACGGGCATCCGCTGGCCCATGTACGACCGCAACCCGATTGAAAACTGGGTTGCCGGCCGTATGGTCCTGATGGGCGATGCCGCGCACCCGATGCTGCAGTACCTCGCGCAGGGTGCATGCCAGGCCCTCGAAGACGCTGCCGTGCTGCAGGACGCCACCAACGGAACGGTCTTTACCTCTGAAGGCGTCAACCCCAAGGCCTGGGACACAGCCATCAAGGAATTCAACGGCATCCGTGCCGGCCGCACCGCCAAGGTCCAGCGGACCGCGCGCGTCTGGGGCGAATCCTGGCATGTCTCCGGCCTGGCCCGGACGCTGCGGAACCTGCTGTTCAAGAGCCGCAAGGACGGGGATTTCCAGTACAACGACTGGCTGTACGGCCAGGACCAGCCCGGCACGCCGGAGCGCCGCGAGGCTGCTCAGCCGGCGACGCTCTCTGTCTGAGCTGAGCTGAAGCTGAGTTGAGCCGGGCCGGCAGGACGGCACTGAGTCCTTGAGCAGGGGCTGCACGCAATGCGACCATTGATGCGTGCAGCCCCTGCTGCGTTTAAGGGCAGGTCAGGTATCTGACGGCTGGCCTGGCATGGCCGGCAAGGGGCTTTGATGAAGGGGGAGCCCCTTGCTGAATGTCACCATGTATTTGGACGTCGACGGCGTCGTGTGCCCGTTTGGAGCCACTGGCAGCACCCCGTGGGGCACCGAGTGGAACCTCGCAAACGCCGGCATGCTCGAAGTTGCGTACTCCGCAGAGCTGGTTAGCGGACTGAACGGTCTTGCCCGGCTCCCCGGCCTGCGCTGCGTCTGGTTGACCAGCTGGGAGGACATGGCTCCCCAGTACCTCTGCCCGGCCATCGGACTGGCCGGCGGCCGGTGGCCCTGGCTGGGAGCCGGGGGTGTCGGCGCGGGGGAGGGCTGGTGGAAGCTTGCCGCCCTCCAAGAGGATGTTGCCGCCACCACCCCGAACGGGATCGTGTGGATTGACGACCAGCTCCGGTATGAGCATGACGCCCAAGCGTGGGCAGCCATCCTCGGGGCGCGGATCCTTGCCATCTCGCCCGACCCGCGCCGCGGAATTTCGCCCGCCGAGCTGGGCGCCGTCAGCGCTTTCCTCGGCGAACCCGTGTTTTGACGTCATGCCGCGGGCGCGTACGATCGGTAGGGTTTCAAGCCGGTCCTGTTAACACCGCAGGTCGCTTCCCATGAACTTCAAGTGAATTATGCTGGGCACGGCAGGCGGGGGCTAAGGAACTGCTGAACGTCGACTCTGCAGATTGGGCAACAGGTGGATATCACCTTAATGGTGGCGCTGGTCATCGGACTGGCACTATTTTTCGACTTCACGAACGGGTTCCATGACACCGCCAACGCGATGGCCACGCCCATCGCCACCGGTGCGATTAAACCGAAGACCGCCGTGACTCTGGCCGCAATCCTGAACCTCGTGGGTGCTTTCCTCTCCACGGAAGTTGCCAAGACAGTTTCCGGCGGCATTATCCGGGAAGGATCCGACGGCGTCCTGATCACCCCGGAGATCATCTTCGCCGGCCTGATGGGTGCCATCCTGTGGAACATGATCACCTGGCTGAAGGGCCTGCCGTCGAGTTCCTCCCACGCGCTGTTCGGCGGCCTGATCGGCGCAGCCATCGCAGGGATCGGCTTCAGTTCCGTGAATCTGGAGACCCTCCTTCAGAAGGTCATCCTGCCGGCCGTCTTCGCGCCGCTGATTGCCGGGATTGTCGCTTACATTTGCACTAGGCTGGCCTACGCACTGACGGCCCGCCACGACCCCGAAACCGGCAGCAAGCTCACCCAGAAGCGCGGCGGTTTCCGCACCGGCCAGATCTTCACATCCAGCCTCGTTGCCCTGGCCCACGGCACCAACGACGCCCAGAAGACTATGGGCATCATCACCCTGGTGCTGATTTCCGCGGGCACGCAGGCCCCGGGGTCCGGCCCCCAGCTCTGGGTCATCACTGCCTGCGCCTTGGCGATCGCGATTGGCACCTACTCAGGCGGCTGGCGCATTATCCGCACCATGGGCTCCGGCCTTACCGAGGTCAAGCCGGCCCAGGGCTTCGCGGCCGAGACGAGTACCGCAGCTGCCATCCTGGCATCTTCGCACCTGGGCTTCGCCCTCTCCACTACGCAGGTGGCCTCCGGCTCCGTCATCGGGTCGGGGATGGGGCGGAGGGGCACCACAGTGCGCTGGAACATGGTGGGCAAGATTGCCCTCGGCTGGCTGTTCACCCTGCCGGCCGCCGGCATCGTGGGCGCGCTGACGGCGTTGCTCGTGAAGACGGGGGTCGCAGGCCTGGTGATCGCCGCCGTCGCCGGCACAGCAGCCGTGATCTTTATGTTCGTCTTTTCCCGGAAGTCCCATGTGAGCCACCACAACGCCGTGGAGGTCGAGGAGGCAGGGCAGGCCGTCCGCTTCGCCAAAAAGAAAGCCCTGGCCCGTGCACGCGCCAGGGCGAACCAGCGTAAGGATACACAGCGATGAAGTGGTTGGAACTCCTGACCGTGGGCGGCGCAACCCTCGTGGCCGCCGTGACCGTAGTGGTCCTGTATTCGCTGGGCGTCCGGCTCACGGCAATTGCCGGGGACGCCCGGCAGACCTCACCCCGCAGTAAGCGCGCCTTTGCCAACATCTGTTTCGGCCTCTGCGGGGTCGCTGTCCTGTTCGGCCTGTACCTGATCATCCCGTACTTCAGCAGGTAAGCGTCCCTTAGCCACCCTGCGCCGGCCCGGCTACGCTGGGTCCATGTCCAGGATCCAGTATTTTGTCGCGGCCTCCCTCGACGGCTTCATCGCCACAGCCAAGGATGATCTCACCTGGCTGCTTGAATTTGACGGTTTTGAGGGCGGCCAGGAAAGCTACGATTCCTTTATAGGCGAGGTCGGCTGCCTTGTGATGGGCGGCGAAACGTTCGCCTGGCTGATGGAGCATGAGCCAGGGAAATGGCCGTACGCCACCACGCCCTGCTACGTTTTCACCCATCATGAATTCGCGGCCCCGCCGGGTTCGGACGTGACGTTCGTCCGCGGCCCCGTTCAGGAGTTCATCTCAGACTTCCTCGCCGATGCCGGCACAAAGAACGTCTGGGTGGTGGGCGGCGGCAACCTCGCCGCGCAGTTCGCTACCGCCGGCCGACTGGACGACATCATCCTGTCCGTCATCCCCGTGGTGCTGGGTGACGGCAAGCGCCTGCTGCCTGTGGAAGGCCCGACGCCGCCGCTTGAGTTGACGGGGTCCCGCACCTTGGGCCGGGGGATCGTTGAGCTGCGCTACAGTTTCGGTTCCCGGGAGCAGTCAGCCGTCTGAAGGTGAGTTGTCCCGCAGCATGTTGGTGATGCGGGCTGTCGAGAGGCGCCGGCCCTGTTCGTCGGTCATCACAATCTCATGCGTTGTCAACGTGCGGCCCAGATGGATTGCGGTGCAGGTCCCTGTCACGGTGCCTGCCGCAATGGCGCGGTGATGCGTGGCGCTGACTTCGATGCCCAAGGCGTGCCGGCCCGTTCCCGCGTGCATTCCGGCGGCGAAGGAACCGAGCGTTTCAGCGAGGACCACGTGCGCGCCGCCGTGCAGGATGCCGGCCACCTGGGTGTTGCCGTCCACCGGCATGGTGGCCACGGTCCGTTCCGGGCTCATCTCCAGGAAGTGGATCCCCATCTTGACCACCAGGGCGCCGATGCCGAACGGGCCGAGCCAGTCATGAAGGTGCTCCGGGACGCCCGCTGTGACTAATTCCTCAGTGAAGGGGCCGGGCGTGAAATTGTCCATCATGGGAACTAGGCTGGCACCTGTGAGTGAAACTACCAAACCGGCCCCTTTCCCGTCTGAAACCGCTGTGCTTGACGCAGACGCCGCCCTGCAGGGCATCAGCGTCCCGCCGTCGGCCGGGGGCCGGGTTTCCGCCACCGAAGCTCCCGTTATCCCCCTGACCGACCAGCCACGCCTGCTCGTGTTGGACGGGCACTCGATGGCTTTCCGTGCTTTCTTTGCCCTGCCGGCGGACAAATTCTCCACCGCCAACGGCCAGCACACCAACGCGATCCACGGCTTCACGTCCATGCTGATCAACCTGATCAAGGAACAAAAGCCCACGCACGTCGCCGTTGCCTTCGATGTTTCGGATGAAACCACTCACCGCAAAGCCGAATACAGCGAATACAAGGGCGGCCGCAACGAAACGCCGCGCGAGATGAGCGGCCAGATCGACCTGATTGACAAGGTCATGCAGGCCTGGGGCATCACCACCATCAAGATGCCCGGCTACGAAGCTGACGACATCCTGGCCACCCTTGCCGCCATGGGTGAAAAGGCCGGCTACGAGGTGCTCCTGGTTTCAGGGGACCGTGACGCCTTCCAGCTCATCACCGAGAACGTCTTTGTGCTTTACCCGCGGAAGGGCGTCAGCGACATCCCGCGCATGGACGCGGCGGCCATCCAGGAAAAGTACTTCGTGACCCCGCCGCAGTACTCGGACCTCGCCGCGCTCGTGGGGGAGACTGCCGATAACCTCCCCGGCGTCCCTGGCGTCGGGCCCAAGACCGCGGCAAAGTGGATCAACCTGTACGGCGGCCTCGAAGGCGTCCTTGCAAACCTGGACGCCATCGGCGGCAAGGTGGGCGTTTCCCTCCGTGAGAACGTCGAGGACGTCAAGCGCAACCGGCGCCTCAACAGGCTGCACACGGATCTGGAGCTTCCAGTGACGCTGCAGGACCTCGCGGACCCGCGGCCGGACGAGGCCGCTCTTGAGCAGTTGTTCGACGAGCTTGAGTTCAAGACCATTCGTGCCCGGTTGTTCGCCCTCTACGGTACCGAGGACCTGGAACCGGCCGAACGGGAAAGTGTGGACATCCCGGAGTATGTGACACCCGCCGACGCAGCCGAACTCGGGGCCTTCCTTGCCGCCGGAGCCGGGATACGCTCGGCAGTCGCCGTGGACCTTGTGCCGGGCAGGATCGGCGAAGACGCCGCAGCCATCGCCATCGTCCATGACCACGCCGCCGCTTACATTGACCTGGCCACCCAGGACGCTGAAGCCGAAAACATCCTGGCGGACTGGCTGCGGGATCCTGCCTCTCCGAAGGTCATGCACGGCTACAAGGCAGCCCTCAAGGCCCTCTCCAGCCGCGGCCTTGGCTTGGAAGGCGTGGTGGATGACACTTCGATTTCCGGCTACCTGATCCAGCCTGACCGCCGGACCTATGAGCTGGCCGAACTGGCCCAGCACCACCTCAACGTCAGCATCTCGGCCGAGACGTCCAAGGCGGGGCAGCTTGAGCTGGCGTTCGACGGCGACGACACCGCGGCTGCGGACGCCCTGGTTCAGGCAGCGGCAGTGGTGCAGGCCCTCAGCCGGCACTTCGAATCGGAGCTGATCGAACGGAAGGCCGGCGACCTGCTCACCACGCTTGAGCTGCCCGTCAGCCGTGTCCTGGCCGACATGGAAGCCGCCGGAATCGCCGTCGACATGCAGCGCATGGAGGAGCAGCTCGCTGACCTGGCCAAGGTCATCGACAACGCCCAGGAGTTGGCCTTCGCCGCCATCGGCCACGAGGTTAACCTCGGATCGCCCAAACAGCTGCAGACCGTCCTCTTCGACGAGCTTCAGCTGCCCAAGACCAAGAAGATCAAGTCCGGCTACACCACCGATGCCGCCTCGCTCAAGAGCCTGCTGGAGAAGACCGGTCATGAATTCCTGGTCCAGCTGATGGCGCACCGGGAATCCTCGAAGCTGCGCCAGATGCTGGAGTCGCTCAAGAAGTCCGTCACGGAAGACGGCCGGATCCACACCACCTATGCGCAGAATGTCGCTGCGACGGGCCGGATCTCCTCCAACAACCCCAACCTGCAGAACATCCCCATCCGCAGCGAGGAAGGCCGGCGGGTCCGCGGTATCTTCGTGGTCAGCGATGGCTATGAATGCCTTCTGTCCGCGGATTACTCGCAGATCGAAATGCGCATCATGGCGCACCTGTCCGGGGATGCCGGCCTCATCCAGGCGTACCGGGACGGCGAAGACCTTCACCGTTTTGTGGGCTCCAACATCTTCCACGTGCCCACGGACCAGGTCACCAGTGCCATGCGCTCCAAGGTCAAGGCCATGTCCTACGGGCTCGCTTACGGGTTGACCTCCTTCGGGCTGTCCAAGCAGCTGGAAATTTCCGTGGACGAGGCCCGCACGCTCATGAAGGACTACTTCGATCGGTTCGGCGCCGTGCGGGACTACCTCCGCGGTGTTGTGGACCAGGCCCGCATTGACGGCTTCACGGCTACCATCGAAGGCCGGCGCCGCTACCTCCCGGATCTCACCAGCACTGACCGGCAGCTGCGCGAAAACGCTGAGCGCATCGCCCTGAACTCACCCATCCAGGGCTCGGCCGCGGACATCATCAAACGAGCCATGCTGGGAGTGCAGGCTGAGCTGGCCGCCCAGGGCCTTAAATCGCGGATGCTCCTGCAGGTTCACGACGAACTGGTCCTTGAAGTCGCGCCCGGGGAACGGGAAGCGGTGGAGAAGCTGGTCACCGAGCAAATGGGTTCGGCGGCCGACCTCAGCGTGCCGCTGGACGTCCAGATCGGCGTTGGGCCCAGCTGGTACGACGCCGGCCATTAGCACGGGAGCGCGGGGCGCAGTGGGGGAGCGGTCGGCGGGTTCCTGCTGGCCAGCAGGGGGAGTCATTGGTTAGGCTCGGCGTTGTGCCTGAACTGAGCGATGACTATGAAATCCGGCGTTTCGGCGCCGCCGTCGAAGGGGAGCCGGGCTACCCGGAAGCGGAAAGATGGGTCAAGGCAGTCTCCTTCGGCTTCCACGAATCCGCCCGGACACCCGAACACGTCGCCAAGTCCCTGGAGACCTACCGTGCAGACCAGCGGATCCTGACCGGCGCGTACCAAACGCAGGACATTGCGCCCGGGGCCCTGGCTGCGGACATTCCGGTGGCCACCTTCGGCACGCTGCGCAAAACACTAAACGTTGGCTTCGGCAGGATGTTGGAGACCCACATGGTCACCGCCGTGACCGTTCGGACGTCACATCGCCGCCGCGGCCTGCTGCGGCGCATGATGTCGGAGGACATGGCGCTGGCCAAGGCTGACGGCCTGGGTATGGCCGCCCTCACCGCGTCTGAAGGATCAATTTACGGACGCTTCGGCTACGGCGTGGCCAGCTTTGAGCGCACTGTCAAAGTTGATACCACCGCACGGTTCCGGCTCAACCACCAGGTTGTTGGCAGCGTGGACATTGCCGAGCCGAAGGTGCTGCTGGAGGTCTCGCCGGAAATTTTTGACCGCGTGCACCGACTCACTCCCGGGTCCATCGGCCGCCAGGAATGGTACCGGCAGCTGGCTTCCGGTTCCCTGGGCCGGGACGGCAAAGAAGACCCGGCAGTCAAAGTGGCGCTGCACTACGGCCCGGACGGTGCCGTGGACGGCTACGTGTCCTACAAATTCCTGGGCTGGGACACCGAGCCGCACACCATGCACGTGGTGGATCTGGTGGCGGCCACCCACGCGGCTTACTTGGAGCTCTGGCAGTTTCTCGGCGCCATTGATCTTGTCGAACGGATCACGTGGGAGGAAGCGCCGCTGGATGACCCCCTCACCTGGGCACTGGCCGATCCCCGCTGCATCGACTCGTCAGACAGCAGGGACATGCTGTGGCTCCGCATCCTGGACGTGGTGCAGGCTTTAGAAGCGCGGCGCTATCCGGTGGACGGCCGGCTGGTGCTTGAGGTCCTTGACCCCCTTGGCCTGACGGCAGGAACCTTCGCCCTCGCAGTCAGTGGCGGTGAGGCCGCCGTCGAACGCGTTGACGCTGATCCGGACCTGACACTGGATGTTTCTGCACTGTCATCAATTTATCTGGGTGCGGTCTGTCCGGTTACACTGACGGCTGCTGGGCGAATCCGCGAACACAGGCAGGACGCGTCGCTCCAGGCCCGTGGGATGTTAGCCGTCGAGCGCTCCGCCCACTGCCTGACCCATTTCTAGGGGCCCCTGCGTCGTCGAGGGACCATCAGTGAGGGATATTCAAGGGCCGGAAATGCCCGGCCGCCGGTCTTTGCTGCTCGGAATGGCCGGTTTGGCATCCGTAGCAGTCTGGGGGTCCATGGCGACCGCCGACGCGGCGCACGAGGAGGGGCTCTCAACGCCGGCGGCATCGATCCTGGTGGATCCGGTCGCCGCCGCGGCTTCACCTACGGCCCCGGCCGAAGCCCCTACGGATGAGCCCTTCCGTCCCACGCCACTGACGAAGCAACAGATAATTGCTGAATTCGGATCGCGCAAACCCCGCGAGTGGGGGCTGCAGGTTACTGGCACCGTGGGCAAGTCCGGGGCCCGGGACATAGCGCTGACGCTCGATGCCTGCGGAGGCCCGGGCGGCACCGGGTGCGATCACCAACTGCTGACCACCTTGCGGAAGCTCAATGTGCCGGCCACCCTGTTCCTCAACGAACGGTGGATCCAGGCAAACCCGGCGCTGACGGCTGAGTTGGCCCGAGACCCCCTTTTTGAACTCGCAAACCATGGATTCCAGCATCGTCCGCTATCCGTTAGCGGGAAGTCTGCCTACGGCATCGCAGGAACAACGGACGTAGGGCAGGTCTATGACGAGGTCATGGGGAACCAGGCTGTCCTCCAGGACGTCATCGGCCACGCTCCGGGGTTCTTCCGGCCCGGAACGGCGTATTACGACGAAGTCGCGGCCGCCATTACGCACCGTCTGGGCGTCGTGCCCGTAAATTTTTCCATCAATGGTGACGGCGGTGCCACGTTTGCACCGTCCACCGTGGCGGCGGAGGTCGGCAAGGCCCGGAATGGGGATATCGTGATTGCCCACTTCAACAAGCCTGGCAGCGGCACCGCCGCCGGGCTTGCCCAGGCCCTGCCCCGGCTCCTGGGCCAAGGTGCAACGTTTGCAAAACTGGGGGCGGTCCTGCATTATGACCTGCCCTGACTTTGACCCGTCTTAGCCGCTGCGACTAGACTGAGTGGGCGCATGCTACGTGCGCGTTTCTAGAATCCACAAAATCAGGATGACCCGGCGGATCTCCGTGATCAGCCGCAATCTGTGCCTGCGTTCCATGACGCGGATGCAGTGGTTGGCCTGACCAACTAACTATCCACAACGGAGCCCCTACTACATGACCATCACCTCCACCGAGAAGCCCGGTACCCCCGTAGTCGCGATTAACGACATCGGTACCGCTGAGGACTTCCTCGCAGCAGTCGACGCCACGATTAAGTACTTCAACGACGGAGACCTCGTCGAAGGTACCGTCGTCAAGGTCGACCGCGATGAAGTTCTGCTCGACATCGGTTACAAGACCGAAGGTGTCATCCCCTCCCGCGAGCTGTCCATCAAGCACGACGTTGATCCCGGAGACGTTGTCTCCGTTGGCGATCAGGTCGAAGCCCTGGTGCTCACCAAGGAAGACAAAGAAGGCCGCCTGATCCTCTCCAAGAAGCGTGCTCAGTACGAGCGTGCCTGGGGCGACATCGAGAAGGTCAAGGAAGAAGACGGTGTTGTCACCGGTACCGTCATCGAGGTTGTCAAGGGTGGTCTTATCCTCGACATCGGTCTGCGCGGCTTCCTGCCCGCATCCCTCGTCGAGATGCGCCGYGTSCGCGACCTKGCTCCGTACATCGGYCAGCAGATCGAAGCCAAGATCATCGAGCTGGACAAGAACCGCAACAACGTGGTCCTCTCCCGCCGTGCATGGCTCGAGCAGACCCAGTCCGAGGTCCGTTCCACGTTCCTCAACAAGCTGGAAAAGGGCCAGGTCCGTCCCGGCGTCGTTTCCTCCATCGTCAACTTCGGTGCCTTCGTGGACCTGGGCGGCGTAGACGGCCTGGTTCACGTTTCCGAGCTGTCCTGGAAGCACATCGACCACCCGTCCGAGGTTGTCGAAGTTGGCCAGGAAGTCACCGTCGAGGTTCTCGAGGTGGACCTGGACCGCGAGCGCGTCTCCCTGTCGCTCAAGGCYACGCAGGAAGAYCCGTGGCAGACCTTCGCCCGCACCCACGCCCTCGGSCAGGTTGTTCCGGGTAAGGTCACCAAGCTGGTTCCGTTCGGTGCGTTCGTTCGCGTCGAAGACGGCATCGAAGGCCTCGTKCACATCTCCGARCTGGCTGTCCGCCACGTTGARCTGGCCGAGCAGGTTGTCTCCGTTGGCGACGAGCTGTTCGTCAAGGTCATCGACATCGACCTGGAACGCCGCCGCATCTCGCTGTCCCTCAAGCAGGCCAACGAGGGCGTCGACGCCGACAGCACAGAATTCGATCCGGCTCTCTACGGCATGGCCGCTGAGTACGACGAAGAGGGCAACTACAAGTACCCGGAGGGCTTCGACCCGGAGTCCAACGAGTGGCTTGAGGGCTACGAGAACCAGCGCGCGGCCTGGGAGCAGCAGTACGCTGACGCCCAGACCAAATGGGAAGCCCACAAGAAGCAGGTTGCCCAGCACGCTGCCGATGACGCTGCAGCTGCAACGTCCGGTGACAGCGATTCCGGCACCACCAGCTACTCCTCGGAGCCTGCTGCTGAGTCCAACGCCGGTGCAGGCACGCTTGCATCCGACGAGGCTCTTGCTGCTCTGCGCGAGAAGCTGACCGGCAACTAATTGCCACCGGCCCGGGACTTTCCGGGCCAACACAGCGGGCCCCTGCGAACGCAGGGGCCCGCTGTGTTTAAGTCCCAATGCGCTTAAGCCGTCATCGGCAGGCAGTTAACGCTGCCAAACGTGCGTTTCGGTGCTCCTACGGCGAGCCATGTGAAAGTACGACGACGGCACTCACCCCGCCACCGTCGTCGTAAGTCAGGACCGCGCCCGCCGCGGTGAGGAGGCCTTGGGCGCCGGCGTTCCCTGCCGTAGTTTGGGCCACGACGCGCCGTAGCCCGGCCCGGCCAGCCTCTGCGAGGACCAGTTGCAGGGCGCCAGTACCGATGCCCCGGCCCCGGTACCTCCCTCCGAGCCAGATACCTGTCTCCGCGGTGCTGTGGTCCACCGTTCGTTTCAGCCGGATTGAACCCGCGGGGCTTCCATCGAACAACACGGCCCAGCTCTTCTCGCCCGCCGGCCCGTCCAGGCCGGCCGACGCCGCCCGGTGGTAGGCAACGAACCACTCGATCCGGTTCGCGTTCCATCCGGCCCCGTTGCCAAGCGGCGGCGTGACCTCGTCCGGTGCAGCGTCCTGCTGTGCCAGGACCAGGAGCAGCCCCACCATGGGTTCGTCGACGTCGGCCAGTCCTACTTCAGGGGAGTGGGGCATCGATCCACTCCGTCCCGCCGGGCAGCAGTTCCGCCGTCCCTGCGGTAAGGGACAGGACACGCTCAGCGGCCGCGGCAATCTCCCCGGGTTCATCGGTGACGGCCACGCGCAGGACAGTGTCCAGGGCGCCGTAACTGGTTTCCGCCATAACAAATTTCGCAGCCCGCAGATCATTCTCCAGCCGGCCGGCCGCGGCGTGCGGTACTGAGGCTGTGCAGATCCGGAGCCGGCGACGCCCGACAAGGGGCGCGCGTTCGATAGCCGCCGAAACCGACTCTGAATACGCACGCACCAGGCCGCCGGCCCCCAACAGGATGCCGCCGAAATAGCGCACGACGACGGCGCTGACGTCGCTGAGGTCAGCCACTCCCGGTGTGGTTTCCCGCTTGAGGATGGCGTCCAGCATGGGGATCCCGGCCGTGCCGGACGGTTCGCCGTCATCGTTGGACCGCTGGAGGCCGCGGTCCGGGCCCAGGACAAAAGCCGAACAGTGATGGCGTGCATCATGGAATTCGCGCCGCAACCCTGCCACCAGGTCCCTGGCGGCGTCCTCGCTTTCGGCGCGGCGCAGCACGGTAATGAATCTGGACCGTTTGATCTCGATCTCGTGCCGGAAGTCGGGTCCTGCTGCAAGGGTGGTGTAGGAGGTCGCCCGGCTCTCTTGCTCTTGCACCGCCCAAGTCTATTCGTATCGGTGGTTGGGTAGGCTGGGTGGCGTGCTGAAGATCGGTTTGACAGGCGGTATCGCCTCCGGGAAGTCCGTGGTGGCCTCGCGCCTGGCGGAGTTGGGCGCTGTGCTGGTGGATGCTGACGCGTTGGCCCGGGACGTGGTTGAGCCCGGCACACCCGGATTGGCCCGGGTAGTAGAGGCTTTCGGCTCGGAGTTGCTCGACGCCAGCGGCAGGCTTGATCGCGCCAGGCTGGGAGCTGTGGTCTTCGGCAACCCCACTCAGTTGTCCGTGCTCAATGGCATCGTCCATCCGCTGGTCCGCGAGGCGGCGGCCGGCATCATTGCCACAGCTCCGGTCGGTGCCGTTGTGGTCCAGGACATCCCGCTGCTCGTGGAGACGGGACAGGGCAGCAATTTCCATTTGGTGCTGGTGGTGGATGCGCCCGACGACGTCCGGATCGCCCGCATGCTCAGCCACCGCGGTATGACCCGGGAGGCGGCTTCGGCACGTATGGCGGCGCAGGCGACGCGTGCCGACCGGCTGGCAGCCGCGGACGTGGTCCTCGACAATGTCGGTTCCCTGGACGAGCTGCTGGCGGACGTGGACAAGCTCTGGGCCGACCGGCTGGTGCCGTTCGCGGACAATGTCCGGCGCGGTGTCAGGGCGGCGAGGGCAGGCTCAGCCGTCTTGTCTGCGCCGCAGGCGGATTGGGTGGCCCAGGCTGCGCGGCTCGGCGCCCGGATCATGGCCGCAGCACCCGATGACATTCTTTCCGTTGACCATATTGGCTCCACGGCGGTGCCGGGGCTGGCAGCCAAAGACGTGATCGACCTGCAAGTCACGGTGGCGTGCCTTGACGTCGCCGACAGGATAGCGCCGGTGCTGGCAATGGCTGGCTTCCCGGCCGTGCCGGGGGCCAACTTCGACACCCCGAAGCCGGCCGCGCCGGACCGGGCGGAATGGGAGAAGCGATTCCACGCCAACGCGGACCCTGGCCGTGCCGTGAACGTGCACGTCAGGCCGGCCGGATCGTCCGGCTGGCGCTACGCCCTGCTGTTCCGCGACTGGCTCAGGAGCGACCCCGAAGCCGCCGCCTTATATGCTGAGCATAAACGCGCCCTGACCGAACACTTTGCCGGCACCAGGGGTACCCACGCCTACGCTGAGGCGAAGGAGCCGTGGTTCACGGAGTTTGCGTGGCCGCGCATGGATGAGTGGGCTGCGCACTCAGGCTGGCGGCCGCCATCGTACGTTTCCGGACGTCTCCGCCCCTGAACCGGATTGTTCGCCTGTAACGGATACCGGCTTGGCTGTCTGTCCCCGGTTGTAGATTAGATGCATGAGCCTTGCGCAGGAGATCAACCGTTTTGTGGCCCCGTTTGAGGTCATCAGTGAATTCCAGCCTGCCGGTGACCAGCCCGCCGCCATCACCGAACTGACGGAGCGCATCAAGAACGGCGAAAAGGATGTTGTCCTGCTCGGTGCCACCGGTACCGGCAAAAGCGCCACCACGGCCTGGCTCATCGAACAGGTCCAGCGGCCCACCCTGGTGATGGTGCAGAACAAGACCCTCGCCGCGCAGCTCGCCAACGAATTCCGGGAACTGCTGCCCAACAACGCCGTAGAGTACTTCGTCTCCTACTACGACTACTACCAGCCCGAGGCCTACGTCGCGCAGACGGACACCTTCATCGAGAAGGACTCCTCCATCAACGAGGAAGTCGAGCGGCTCCGCCACTCCGCCACGAATGCCCTGCTGACCCGGCGCGACGTCATCGTGGTTGCCACCGTGTCCTGCATCTACGGCCTGGGCACCCCGGAGGAGTACATCGCGGGGATGGTCACGCTCCGCAAGGGGGCCGAGATGAACCGCGACGACCTGCTCCGGAAATTCGTCTCCATGCAGTACGCGCGCAACGACATGGACTTCCACCGCGGTACCTTCCGGGTCCGTGGCGATACCGTGGAAATCATTCCGATGTACGAGGAACTGGCCATCCGGATCGAATTCTTCGGAGATGAGATCGAAAACATCCACACCCTCCACCCGCTGACCGGCGAAGTGATCCGGGACGAAGAGGAAATGTACGTCTTCCCGGCCTCGCACTACGTGGCCGGTCCCGAGCGGATGGCGCGGGCCATCACGCGGATCGAGGACGAACTCGCCGAACGGCTGCAGGAGCTGGAAAGCCAGAACAAACTGGTGGAGGCCCAGCGGCTCCGGATGCGCACCACCTACGATCTCGAAATGATGCAGCAGATGGGCTTTTGCAACGGCATCGAGAACTACTCCTCGCACATTGACGGCCGCGCCCGCGGGACCGCTCCGCACTGCCTCATCGACTACTTCCCGGACGACTTCCTGCTGGTCATCGATGAATCCCACGTGACTGTGCCGCAGATCGGTGCCATGTACGAGGGCGACATGTCCCGTAAGCGGAACCTGGTGGACTTCGGCTTCCGGCTGCCATCCGCTATGGATAACCGTCCCCTCAAGTGGGATGAATTCCTCGACCGCGTGGGCCAGACCGTCTACCTCTCCGCCACTCCCGGCAAGTACGAGCTGGGCAAGGCTGACGGTTTCGTGCAGCAGATCATCCGGCCCACCGGCCTGATCGATCCCGAAGTGGTGGTCAAACCCACCAAGGGCCAGATCGATGACCTCCTCGGTGAGATCAAGACCCGGACGGCCAAGAACGAACGTGTCCTGGTCACCACGCTCACCAAGCGGATGGCGGAGGACCTCACCGACTACCTGCTGGGCCACGGCATCAAGGTGGAGTACCTGCACTCCGACGTCGATACCCTCCGCCGCGTGGAACTGCTCCGCGAGCTCCGGATGGGCGTCTTTGATGTCCTGGTGGGCATCAACCTGCTCCGAGAAGGCCTCGACCTGCCGGAGGTCTCGCTGGTGAGCATCCTGGACGCTGACAAGGAGGGCTTCCTGCGGTCCTCCACGTCGCTGATCCAGACCATCGGACGCGCCGCACGAAACGTTTCGGGCCAGGTGCACATGTACGCGGATCGCATCACCGACTCCATGGCCCACGCCATCGACGAGACCAACAGGCGGCGTGCCATCCAGGTTGCCTACAACACCGAACGGGGCATCGATCCGCAGCCGCTGCGGAAGAAGATCGCCGACATCACCGACCAACTGGCCAAGGAAGACGCCGATACCCAGGAGCTGCTCAATAACAACCGCCTGGCCAAGGGCGCCAAGCGGGGGAAATCTGCGGCAAAGGGCGCAGCCCAGGTCCGCAAGGACGGCCTTGCCGCGGCCCCGGCCGAAGACCTCGTTGGCCTGATCGAGCAGCTGACTGAACAAATGCACGGCGCCGCTGCCGAACTGCAGTTCGAAGTTGCCGCGAGGATCCGCGACGAAGTCAGTGAATTGAAGAAGGAACTCCGCCAGATGCAGGCGGCCGGCCACGCCTAGCTGGCTATAGGTCGTGTCAAGGCCGCGTCCGGGCACAGCGGTGCGGCGCCTGGGGGCGGGCCGGCGGCGCTCGGAGGGGTTTGGCGGCTGGCGGTTTTTTGGCTGGACCGGCGTGGTTCCGGGTCCGCGCCCACGCTGACTTATCCGACCTCGGGGCAATTCTCCGGGTCATCTGGCGTCGTTCGGGCTGCGGCCGGGGGGCGAAGGGCCGGGCGCCAAGCTAGGCGCGGCGTAACGCGTGAGCGTCCGCCATAGCTGCGGCGGCGTCTGATCCGGCCCTTCGTCGGTTCCAGCGTCTCACCGCCGGCCGGGGTTGTGAAGTGGTTTTAGGTTGGTGCACCTCCTTGAATCCCGGAACTGGCGGGGGCTTTCCGGCTGGCCGAATGGTGTGCCGCCGGCTTGTCGCTGTCAACGTCGTTC